>SLPR01000391.1 GCA_007131895.1 Bacteroidales bacterium
AAACATATTTACCACAAAATTCAAATCTTACTAATATGAAAACTCGTTTACCCTATTTAATGTTGATACTCATTGCGGGAATGGGATTGTCTTCATGTACAATCCAGGAGTCAACGGATTATCGAATCACTGTGCACAACCTTATGTACGCTGATTTATATGTTTCCGGGCACCATTTGCCCTTCCAGGAATTTGATGTTCTTGAAATATTTTTTAACGAAAAGGTCCTTACAGACATAACCATTGGAGAGGTATCCAGGCCCATACCTCTCAGCCAGGGAGTGGCTTATACCATTAGCCTGAGTTACAGGGCTTATCTTTACAACCTCGATACCGGCAAATGGGAACACAATTACGATGGTTTTAAAGAACTGGGCACCGAAATATGGGGCGCCGGAGAGTGCATGAATCAGGTGCTTGAACTTCGGATAGGCGATTTGTTTACAGGATACGCTCCCGAATATGAGATCTTTTGCCAATAAATCATCGGGGTTTTGAAAAAAAAAGGAGCATCGGTCTGCCTGCCGGAAATACCGGTCCGGGAATTGACGATGCTCCTGTGTGTTCCGGGAAGTTTCCCCGTTACTAACTATACGCTGCCGGGTTGATTCAGTCTTTCCCCGCAATCTCTTCTACCTCTTCTACAGTTTTCGGGATGGGTTTTCCTAATATCTTATAACCCGTATCAGTGATCAATATGTCATCTTCGATGCGGATGCCTCCAAAATCGCGGTATTCGTTCACCTTGTCATAATTGATGTATTCCCTGAATTTGCCCTCGCTCTGCCACTGGTCGATAAGTGCAGGAATGAAATAGCAACCGGGCTCTACGGTAAGCACAAAGCCGGGCTGGTATTTTCTGCCTAACCTCAGAAATGCAGTACCAAAAATTTCCGATCGTTTTACCTCATCATCGTATCCCACATAGTTTTCGCCCAGGTCTTCCATGTCATGAACATCGAGGCCCATCATATGACCCAGCCCATGGGGCATAAACAATGCATGCGCACCTTTTTGAACTGCAGTGGAGATGTCGCCTTTCATTAATCCCAGATCTTTGAGCCTGTTGGCCATGGTTTCCGCTGCCAGCAAATGTGCCCTGAAATTGGTTACACCCGGCTTCATGATTTCAATAGATCTGATTTGTGCGTCCAGCACTGCCTGGTATATATCTTTTTGCTTTGGAGTGTACTTGCCACCCACAGGGCTGGTGCGTGTATGGTCTGTGGCATAGTGCATGGAAGTTTCAGCTCCGGTATCCACCAGCAAAAGGTCGTTTTTCTCCAGTTTGTTGCCATGGTAATGATTGTGTAGCGTTTCCCCGCGTTTGCTCACTATGGCGGGGAAAGAGAGCATCCCGCCTGCAGCCAGGGCTATCCCTTCTATGGCGCCGGCTATTTCTCTCTCATATACTCCCGGGCGGGCCATCTTCATGGCCGTGGTGTGCATCAGCCAGGCTGTGTCCATGGCTTTTTCCAGTTCTGCAATTTCATGTTCATCTTTTACAGAGCGCAGCTCCACAACGGCTTTGATGAGTTCAACAGATGCTTCTTGTTTTTGCTGTGCAGGTTTTATCCCGGTAAGGCTCTCCAGCAGGATTTTGTTTTCAGCCCTGTAGGGTGGCAAAAAGTGTACTTTACGGCCCGATTGGATCGCTGAAACTACCATCTCGTGCAATTTGCTGTAAGGGTGATGATGGCTTACTCCGCAAGCGTCTGCTTTTTCAGCCGTGCTGATTTGAGAACCCATCCAGATGATGTCGCCCAGGCTTACATCATTCCCGAAAATGTGTTCCGTACCGTTGTCGGTATCTATTACCGCAGCCATGTTCTGGTAATCCAGTCCGAAGAAATACAAAAAGGTGCTGTCTTGCCTCCAATGGTAAACATTGGAAGCATAATTCATTGGCACATCTGTGTTGCCCAATAGCAGCACGATACCATTATTTACCAGTTTGATCAGGTTTTCCCTTCTCTGAACATAAACATCTTTGTGAAACATAAAATTGTGTTTTTTAATGAGACTTTTTGCTCTTTATTTATAATTATTTCAAATAAGCAAATTATTTGCAAATCACTGTTTTTAAACATACTTTTGTTTGCGAAATCATACAGAAATGACAAAAGTTCCTACCCCTTTTTCTATTGATGATTTCAAAATAATCAAGCAATTGTATAAAAATCTACAAGCTGAAAATTATTTCAAAGCACTAAGATAGTTAAAATCAATTATTCTCTTTTTTAATTTTCAAATCTTATGAGTAAAAAAGGATTTAGTATTGCCTCGCTAAGCCATAAGTATATTATGGCCGCCGCCGGAGCTTTTTTGATGTTGTTTCTGGTGATGCATTTAGCTACCAACCTGTTATTACTTGCCGGTGATGGCGGAGGGACTTTTGCTGAAAGTGTTGACTTTTTGTTGACCAGTCGCTTGATTAAAATAATGGAATATGTGTTGTTTGGCGCCTTTATTTTACATATACTGCTTGGTGTAGTTATTGAGATTCATAACCGAAGATCAAGACCGGTAGGCTATCATGTAAAACCGAAGTCCGGTACTTCAGCGTTTTCTAAATTTATGTTCCATTCCGGTATCATTATTTTTATTTTCCTGCTATTGCACCTGTACCATTTCTTTTTAGTGAAACTTGGTTTTTTCCCGGTTTATGGCGATGCTACCGAAGTGCATGATTTTTTCCCAATGGTGGTGTACGTATTTCAAAGTCCATGGATGGTGGCCATTTACATTGTCTCCTTTATTGTGCTTGGTTTTCATCTCAAGCATGCCTTTCAGTCGGCATTCCAGTCATTTGGGCTTAACCATGACAAATACATGCCGGCCATTAAAACGGTGGGGACTATTTATGCTATTGCCATTACCATTGGCTTCTCGGTTATCCCGCTTTATTTTTATTTCATTTATTAAATCAACTATTTTTGGAAATTAAATACAGAAAGCAATGATAAAGCTTGAATCTAAAATACCACAAGGGCCTTTGGCCGATAAGTGGAACAACTATAAATCACATTTGAGTCTGGTGAGTCCGGCCAACAAGAAAAAACTGGATATTATTGTAGTGGGAACGGGTTTGTCCGGAGCCTCATCTGCCAGCGCACTGGGTGAACTGGGATACAATGTCAAGGTCTTTTGTTTCCAGGATTCTTCCCGGCGGGCACACTCTGTGGCTGCCCAGGGAGGGATTAATGCGGCCAAGAATTATAAAAATGATGGTGATAGTGTTTATCGCTTGTTTTATGATATGATAAAAGGGGGCGACTTCCGCGCCCGCGAAGCCAATGTTTACAGGGCGGCCGAAGTCAGCAACCTTGTGATAGACCATTTTTCTGCCATGGGCGTGCCATTTGCCAGGGATTATGGCGGAGGGCTGGATACGCGTTCCTTTGGTGGAGTGCAGGTGTCACGTACTTTTTATGCAAAAGGACAAACCGGACAGCAGTGCTTGCTGGGAACCTATTCTTCTCTCAACCGGCAGATTGCCAAAGGAAACGTAACCCTTTATACCCGCCGCGATATGCTGGATTTGGTTATGGTCGATGGCAAAGCCAGGGGAATCATCACCCGTAATCTTCTTACAGGCGAATTAGAGCGCCATTCTGCCCATGCTGTGGTATTGGCTACCGGTGGTTACGGAACCGTGTTCTATCTCTCAACACTGGCCCTGGGAAGCAATTCTTCAGCAGCCTGGGCAGCCCACAAAAAGGGAGCCCTGTTTGCCAATCCGAGTTTTATCCAGATTCATCCCACCAGTATACCCGTATTGAATGACTACCAGTCGAAACTGACATTGATGTCGGAATCGCTCAGAAATGATGGAAGGGTATGGGTGCCCAAAGAAAAGGACGAAAAACGCAAACCCAATGACATCCCTGAAGAGGACAGAGATTATTACCTGGAAAGAAGATATCCTGCTTTTGGAAACCTTGTTCCCCGGGATGTGGCCTCAAGAGCTGCCAAGGAGCGTTGCGATGCCGGCTATGGCGTTGGAGATACAGGTCTGTCGGTTTACCTCGATTTTAAAGATGCCATCAACAAACAGGGCGAAAAAGTCATTGCTGACAAATACGGAAACCTGTTTGAAATGTACGAAAAAATTACCGGAATCAACCCTTACAGAGAACCCATGCGGATTTACCCTGCCGGGCACTATACCATGGGTGGTTTGTGGGTGGACTACAACCTGATGACCACCATACCCGGTTTGTATTCTGTGGGCGAGAGCAATTTTTCCGACCACGGTGCCAACAGGTTGGGAGCCAGTTCGCTCATGCAATGCTCCGGCGATGGATACTTTATCCTGCCTTACACCATTGGCGATTACCTGTCTGATGAAATCAGAACCCCCAGGTTTTCTACCGATACCCCTGAGTTTGAAGAGGCTGAAAAGGAAGTGAAAGAACGTATTGCCAGGGTAATGGCTGTGAATGGAACCCAAACGGTTACTTCGTTCCACAGAAGGCTTGGCAAAATACTCTGGGACAGCTGTGGAATGGTAAGAAGCAAGGAAGGACTTGAAAAAGGTATTGAGATGCTCGACCAGCTGGAAGAAGAATTCTGGAAAGAGGTGAAAGTGCCCGGTACAGCAGACGAATACAACCAGGAGCTGGAAAAAGCTTTGCGTGTAGCTGATTTCTTTGAGGTTGGCAGATTGATGTGTCAGGATGCTCTTGACAGGGATGAGTCGTGCGGTGCACATTTCAGGGAGGAGTTCCAAAGCCCCCAGGGCGAAGCCCAAAGAAATGATGCTGAGTTTGCCCATGTTTCTGCCTACGAATATGCAGGTAACAAACAAAAACCTGTTTTACATAAAGAACCCCTTGTTTTTGAGAATGTTGAGCTCAAAGAGAGAAGTTATAAATAACCTTAAGTGACAAGATATGAATTTCAAACTGAAAATATGGCGTCAGAAGAACGCTGCTACCAAAGGAAAATTTGAAGACTACACCCTCAATGATGTTTCTCCGGAAATGTCCTTTCTTCAAATGCTGGACTATTTCAATGATAAACTCATTACCGAAGGTGGCCAGCCTGTGCATTTTGAACACGACTGCCGCGAAGGTATCTGTGGAAGTTGCGGACTGTATATCAATGGTCGTCCCCACGGACCCCTGAGAAACACCACCACCTGTGAATTGCACATGCGCGAATTTGAAGATGGCAGTACCATTGTCATCGAACCCTGGAGAAGCAGAGCATTCCCCATTATTAAGGATTTGGTGGTTGACCGTTCTTCTTTTGAAGAAGTAATGCTTGCCGGTGGTTTTGTGAATATCAATACCGGTGGGGCACTGGATGCCAACACAACACCTATCAATAAGAAGATATCTGACAGAGCTTTCGATGCTGCTGTTTGTATCGGTTGTGGGGCATGTGTGGCAGCCTGTAAGAACTCCTCAGCCGCATTGTTTGTTTCGGCTAAGGTATCACAGTTTGCCATGTTGCCGCAGGGTAAAACAGAAGCTGCAGAAAGGGTGGAAAAAATGGTTGCGAAAATGGATGATATGGGCTTTGGGTTCTGCTCCAATACTTACGCCTGCGAGTTTGACTGTCCCAAAGGAATTTCTGTTGAATTTATCGCCCAGATGAATCGAGAGTTCTTTTCAGCAAAAGTATGCAGTCATAAAAAATAAATTTAACAATTCAGTTGTTTAAAAGGGAGTATATTGGAATATATTCCCTTTTTATATTGTTGATTATCAGGCTCTTTTAAACGATTGTTCTTTGTATAGACCTTTTGGGCTATAAGAATAAGTATTGTAATTGTGTTAAAAATCTGATTAAAAGAGACTTGATGCACCAGTAAAAGATGGTAATTTTTTTTAAAAAATGCTCACAGTGTGAAATATATTCATATATTTGTTGTGTGGTTAGTATTTTTTGATTATAAAACTTTAAACTGATTATTATGGCACAAAGCAAATTAGACCCTAAAAAGTTGGAAGAAGCAGCAAGCAAGCTGCGCGCGATAGCACATCCAATGCGTATTGCTATCATTGACATGTTGGAGCAAAAAGAGCAAATGAATGTTACTGAAATTTATGAAGCTCTGAAAATTGAGCAGGCGTCAGCTTCTCATCACCTTAACATTTTGAAAACAAAAGGCGTTCTTGATTCAAGACGTAGTGGTAAAAAAACATTTTATTACCTCAAAGGAGATGCTGTAACGCAGATTGTTGAATGTATCAACAAATGCCACGCTTAAAACACTCTCATTATAACAAAACAGCCCGTAGTTAACTTTAGCTGCGGGCTTTTGTTTTTGGTGGAGGAAAAGTAATGTTTTAAAGAAGGTTTCGGTGTTAAAATTTCTAATCTTTAAACAGATTGTTTTTTCTCAATTAGAAAAATGCTATCTTTATCGCCATCAATAATTTTGGTATGTAAATTGTATGGCTGTCCTTTTGTCGGATAGCCTAAAGTAAACAGAAGTATAGCCGATTATTAATCAAAAAAACGTTACACAATGAAGAATATTATTGTTTTATTTCTGGTTATGTTTGTAGGTGCAGGCATCGCCGCTTCACAGGAAAAAAAAGGTCCTCAGCTCAAATGGGAAAAAGAAAGGTATGATTACGGAACGCTTTACCTGGATGATTTGCCTGAGACCAAACTGGATATTAAGTTTACCAATGAGGGCAATGAACCCTTAATTCTGTCGCATGTGAGAGCATGCTGCGGCACAAGAGTTCACAGCTGGCCCCGTCAACCTATTTTGCCCGGTGAAGAAGGTACCATCAGTATAGAGTTTCGCCTTGCCCCCAGGGCGCATCGCATTAGCCGAACAGTTACTGCTACCTCTAATGCAGACCCCAATACTTCCATCTTCAGGATTGTAGGAGAAGTTGCCGAAAGATAATTAACCCTCAGATGTCTTGTAATAGGCCTCAAAAATCACAATGCTTTATGGTGATTTTTGAGGCCTTTTGCGTTGCTTGCCTGGGAATGGTTGTTAGTTTAGTGTTGGAGTTGATTGTCCATAGGGTGTGTTCCTGATTATCCGGCAATCATTTAACCAAAGCCTGATCGCGCTCAAAAAACAAGCTGCAGCGTCAGAGTTAAAACTCACTCATTGTCTGTTGCATGCCACTCGGCATAGGCCGTTGCGGTTTCGTGCAGTTTGAGGCTGAACAACTTCACCTCGGGTGGGAGTTGTGCTGAAATGCGCCGGGCAAAATCCGTAATCATGTTTTCGCAGGTGGGCTGGTAATCCAGCTTCATGATTTTCCCAAACAATTCTGAGGAGTTGGCCAGCTGATCATGGGGTGTGCCGCGGCGCACCAGCAGAGCATGGTCAAACTGATCCACAATTTGCTCGTTGACGATGGTTTTCAATACAGAAAAATCCATCACCATTCCGTATTTGGGATGGTTGGGGTCATTGATGGGTTTCCCCAGGAGTGTAACGTAGAGAATGTAGCTGTGACCGTGAATATTGCGGCATGCGCCATCATAACCCCAGAGGGCATGGGCCGTTTCGAACCTGAACTGCTTGGTAATACGAATGTTTGCGGGAGTCATATTTAAATTATGCTAGGGTTTGTCTTTTTTTACTCAAAAGATTGCTTTGGGTATTGCGGTATATTTATGCAATATCCTTACCTGCAACGGGTAAGGAATTTGAAAAGCCGTTTGAAAACTTTGTATGAAGTTACGAATAAAGAGGCGATTGCAGAAAAAAACTTTTATCCTGGACTGTTCCCTGGATTTCTTGCTGAGCAGGTTCTGCTTCAGGGGTTGATTTTTATGGTGTAAGAGTATGTCTTCGGTTTGGGGGTTTCAGGGGTTTTGCCCTCTTTTCCTCCTGCTGGTTCTTCTTTTTGGGCAGGTGTGTAAACCATATTGATTTTCCTGGATGCTTTTTTTACCGGCAATCTGAAAGGGATCTTCAACTTGTTGCTGGCGGTTACCCTCGCACCGCGGTTTTTCACTGCATCATATTTGAGCAACATCACAAGCCTCATGGCTTCTTCATCACAGCCATGTCCTATTCCCTTGATAATTTCGGGATTGAAAACTTCTCCGTTGTCGTTTATCTTGTATTTAATGATCACATCGCCCTGAACATTGGCTTCCAGCGCTTCTTCGGGATACTGAAGGTTTTCCCTGATAAATTTTATCAATTCCTGTTTGCCTCCGCTTATGCGTGGAAGGTTCAGGAATTTTTTCTGCTTGGGGTGTTTGGGGTTTGGGCTCATTGCTCATCATTTATAGTGAAGGAAGCGTTGCTTTGTAATGCTTCTTAATCATGTTTTCTGCCGTTTCAATGTATTCAAAACTGCCTTTCTCCTCATCAATGCAAATCTCCCACGAATAATTTTCATATCCCGGCCACATGTCTCCACCAAAGTTGTGTACAGGGAAAATCTGGATATGACTGCTGCCCCGCTGGTCTGAAAACCCTCCGTACATTGTGATTTGTCCGGGAGCCAGGCTTGCATCTCTGACATCGTGCTTAAGCAAAAGCTCATCATTTATAAGGGTAAGAATAATGATTATCTGCTCTTCTGCAGGGAAGTTGGTGCGAATTCTCACTTCATTTTCAGTGCATTTTTCAAAAATAAATTCCATTGGGCTGCCCGCCAGTTCAGGTCTCTGATGGTCCGCAAAAACTTCCCCGGCAAGGGTTTCTCCGCAATACAGGCTTAGGTTGGTCATAAAGCTTTCCATTGCCGGTGCGTCATTTTCTTTCGTTGTTTCCTGCTCGCGCGGAGTGCCACCGCATGATAAAAGGAAGAAAATTGCTGCAAGGATTCCGAAGTATTTTGTTGTCATGTGGGTTGGATTAAGTTGATGCGATTATAGGGTTATACAAACCTAATGATTTTTTGGAGAGAAAGATCATTTTGGATGCAGAATTTATTTTTACTGTTCAATTTGTTTTTTTTACCTGCCATAGGGCTGGGTTGGTAGAAAAATCAGTTAAATATGAAAGTATTCCACGAGTATTCAAGGTTTTTGATTCCCTCAAAATGTTATTTTTGTAGCCTTAACTCTTAGTCATCCAAAACAATATACAACATGAACAAAAACTCTTTTCTGAAATTTTTCTTTGCTGTCCTTTTTGTTTCCCTGGTATTTTCTTCTGTTTCCCGCGCCTGCACTAATGTGCTGGTATCGCGCGGAGCCAGTGCCGACGGAAGTGTTATGACTAGCTGGACTTACGATGTGGGTGGTTTTGCCCAACCCTTACATTACTACCCTGGCGGTGAGCATGCCGAAGGTGACTCCCTGTCTGTCTATGGGTTTCATGAGGGCGAATTCCTTGGCAAAATTCACCAGGTTCCACGCACCTATAAGGTGGTTGGCAACATGAATGAAAAACAGGTAGCTATTACCGAAACCACCTTCACGGGGCGTTCTGAGCTTTCCGGTG
>SLPR01000178.1 GCA_007131895.1 Bacteroidales bacterium
ACTCCTGCATTCTGGAAGCCATTGCATCCTGCTGCGCCTGCCTTGCAGCTTCTTGTGCTGCCTGCTCCTGTTGTCTTCTTTGCTCTTCTTCATCTGGTTCTTCTGCACTCATCCCCATGTAATCAATAAACCTGATAGGATTATTTGCAGCATACACATATGGAGACTGAAAAGTAAAGTTTTCCGCCAACGGGTCAACCGAATGAAACCTACCAATCTGCGGGTCATAAAATCTCGCTCCGTAATCATACCAATCCGGTCTAAAATCATTCTTTACCTCATTACCGTTGTAAAGGAATTGATTATGACCAACAAACCTTCCTCTGTATTGAAAACCATCGTAAACAATCCTTACGAAAGGGTCATATCCGGTCGTCAGGGGGTATGTATAATCACTAAAAACTTTTATCCGTCGTAATGCTATACGATTGTATTCGGAATAATCATAGTAATGGAATTCATTTTCTATTGCACTTTCTTTTATGAGGTATGGTTTCCGGTTTACAAATAAACTTCCACGGAAAATGGTCGTCCATACTAACTCCTGGATCAGTAACCCAAACACCAACGCATAGTCATGAGGCCTACCCTTAGGGGCATTCGACTTGATTTGCATGGTACTTTCCGGGCAGGTATGCTGGGTTTTACAGTAATACATGGTTGGGTTATGACGTATTGAAAGTGTAAATATAGCCTTTTTATCGGTTGTGCAACTATTGTGGTAAAAAAGATAGGGTGGACTTGATGTGTACCAGGGTCAATTTCAACATTGTTCCATAGCTGCCTTTTCACTCCGGGCCTATAAAAAAACCGGAAAAGCTCCTTAGCCTTTCCGGTTGTTGATACCAGGTATGTAACGGGTTAAAACCCGAACTGTATACCCTGCGCCAGAGGCAGTTCGGTGCTGTAATTGATAGTATTGGTTTGGCGGCGCATGTAGCTTTTCCAGCTGTCTGAGCCTGATTCGCGACCCCCACCGGTATCTTTTTCTCCACCAAAAGCTCCTCCGATCTCTGCACCGGAAGTGCCGATGTTTACATTGGCAATTCCGCAATCGGAACCGGTTTCAGAAAGGAACAGTTCGGACTCACGGATATTTTCGGTAAAAATGGATGAAGACAATCCCTGGGGCACGCCATTGTTGAGCGCAATGGCTTCTTCAATGGTTTTGTATTTGATAATGTAAAGGATGGGTGCAAAGGTTTCTTCCTGCACTATTTCGTAATGATTTTCGGCCTCAACAAGTGCCGGCACCACGTAATGACAGAAATCACGGTTTTCGCAATCATAGGATGTGCCTCCAAAAAGCACTTTCCCGCCTTCTTCTTTCACCTTTTTGATGGCATTCAGAAAATCGTTCACGGCATGCTCGCTGATAAGTGGTCCTACCAGCGTTTCCTCTTTGAGGGGATTACCAATTTTTTCCGCCACACTTTTGTAGGCAATTTTGAGTTTTTCCACCACCTGATCGTAAATACTTTCATGTACAATGATACGACGGGTAGATGTACACCGTTGTCCTGCTGTGCCCACGGCACCAAATACCACCGATTTGATGGCCATTTCGAGGTTTGCTGTGGGGGCAATGATAACGGCGTTGTTTCCGCCCAGCTCCAGGATGGTTCTTCCCAGCCGGGCACCAATGATTCCGGCGAGTTTCTTGCCCACGGCAGTAGAACCGGTAATAGAAAACAGCGGAATCCGGCGATCTGCCACAAAGTTATCGCCCAGCACATCTGAACCTGCTATAACCAGGTTGAATACCCCTTCGGGCACATCGTTTTTCTTCAACACATCTGCAATGATATTGTGCACGGCAATGGCCGTAAGGGGAGTTTTGGAGCTGGGTTTCCATACCACCACGTCGCCACATACAGCGGCAATCATGGCATTCCACGCCCAAACGGCAACTGGGAAGTTAAAGGAAGTAATCAAACCTACAATGCCCAGAGGCTGGTACTGATCGTACATACGATGTTGCTTCCGCTCCGAATGCATGGTAAAACCATTGAGCAGGCGGCTCTGCCCCACGGCAAAATCGCAGATATCAATCATCTCCTGCACTTCACCCAGTCCTTCCTGGTAAATCTTGCCCATCTCCCAGCTCACCAGGTATCCTAGATCTTCCTTGTTTTCGCGCAATGCATTGCCAATAAGACGCACCACCTCTCCCCTTTTGGGGGCAGGCACTTCACGCCAAACCTTAAAAGTTTCTTCAGCCTTTTTCAGGATGGTTTCATAATTATCGAGAGTGGCACTTTGCACACTGGCTATCAGCTTGTTGTTGATGGGTGAGAGGGAATGATTTTCCTTTCCACGGGTAGTAAGCCACTGAACCCCGGTGGATGCACCGGGGTTCATGGGGCCAATACCCAAACGTTTCAAAACATTTTCCATGGTTTAGCTTTTAAATTTTGGTTTTTTACTGTATTTACAACCGCGGAATGTATGTTTTGTTTTCTTATACCAGTAAATCTCTGAATTTTATTTAACGGAATTTACCAAACCCAATGCTGAAGTGAATGCTTGCCCCGGAGTTTTCGGGATTAAGATTAACCCCGGCACCCAATCCAAGTGACATAAAGGGTAAGACATGGTATCTGACTCCCAACTCAACAGGAACTCCGAAAGTACTGTATTTCTCTTTTTCATACTCCCTGCAAAGGGTAAGCCAGCCAGCTGAGCTATCAGGAACGATATCTCCTCTTTTCAAGCCCCATACTACTCCCAGCCCGGCTTGTCCGTATAAAACAAATCTCTCGTCTCCCCATTGTTTTCCTATCATCAGATTGACTTGATTGATGGTATTGTAGCTGGAGCAGAACAAATCAAACTCATCCAGCCGGTTGTATTCAAGGGCGAAAAGCTGCTCATTCCACAAAAATTCAGTCTTAAGCCCCAATCCCGGATAGTATTTATCGTTGGAAAATAAGGTAGACTGAATGAGTTTCAGATTAACCGCGTGAAACCTGAAAGCGGAAGGTTCAGGGTCGGGAAGGTTTCCGGTCTGGTTTTGACTTTGCACTTTTGTTTGAAAAATACAACAAACAAAAACAATCCCTGCAATGATTTTCCTTGTGTTTGTTTTCATCTTTTACGTTTTAGTTTATGATGAATTTTTTAAAGTCAGGAATAGTAAAATGTTTTGAATTAACAATCCCTAACATCGCTCCCTGCTAAACAAAAACTGTTCCAGTTTAAGAAAATTGATTTTTAAGCGAAGTTTTGCCCTGTCTTGATGCACTTTACCTCATTTTTAAGGATGCATTTGTTATGTTCTTTTTTCCTGTAAAACATCCGGAGATTAATCTGACTTCTACTTTAGCGGCGGCTCACAAAAAAATGTGCCTGTGTGATAATCCCTTTTCGGGAAACACACAGACACATAAAATCATCGGGTATTTTCAACAGTAAGGTTAGAAAGCTGATAGCTTCTTTCCGACCTTTGTGAATTACCTGCTAAGAAAATCTCTGAGCACAAAATGAAGAATGCCTCCATGCTCATAATACTTCACCTCAATCAGAGAATCAATGCGGGTAATGACAGCGAATTCAATGGTTTTTCCATCCAGGGCTTCAGCTTTCACTTTCAGCTCTTTCAATGGGCTTAAGCCTTCTGCAATTCCGGTAATGGAAAACTTCTCCTTGCCGGTCAGGCCCAATGATTGAGCACTTTCCCCTACTTTGTATTGTAATGGTAAAACACCCATACCAATAAGATTGCTTCGGTGTATACGTTCGTAGCTTTCTGCAATCACCGCTTTGATACCCAAAAGGCTGGTTCCCTTGGCAGCCCAGTCGCGGCTCGAACCGCTACCATACTCTTTGCCCGCCAGAACCACAAGGGGTGTGTTTTCGGCTTTGTATTTCTTTGCTGCTTCGTATACGCTGGTATGCTCACCGCTTGGGATATGGGTGGTGTAGCCTCCTTCGCGTTGTGCCAGTTTATTTTTGATGCGCACATTGGCAAAAGTACCCCGTACCATCACTTCATCGTTTCCTCTGCGTGAACCATAGGAGTTAAAATTCTTCTGTTCAACATTCTGGTCGAGAAGATATTGCCCGGCGGGAGAATGGGGTCCAAAAGCACCTGCAGGTGAAATATGGTCGGTAGTAATGCTATCGCCCAGTACCAGCAGCGGATAAGCACCTGTAATATCGCCGGGAGTTTGAGGCTCTACAGAAATATCTCTGAAGAAAGGAGCTTCTTTGATGTAAGTGGAATTTTCATCCCACTGATAGATTTGCTCTTCGGGCACCTTCATCTCTTTCCAGATATCATTCCCTTCGAAGATTTCACTGTAATTCTTTTCAAAGTCGTCTTTGGTAAGCACCTTGCTCATGGTATCCTGGATTTCATCATGGCCGGGCCAGATATCTTTCAGGTAAACAGGGTTCAGGTTAGGGTCGTAGGCCAGGGGTTCATTCACCAGGTCTATATCTACCCTGCCTGCCAGTGCATAAGCCACTACCAGAATGGGCGACATAAGGAAATTCATTCTTACCTGGGGATGCACACGTGCTTCAAAATTCCGGTTTCCGGAAAGAACAGAAGAGACTACCAGTTCGTTTTTGTCGACAGCTTCGGCAATATGAGGGGGCAGGGGTCCTGAATTACCAATACAACTGGTACATCCATAGCCCACCACATGAAACTTGAGAGCTTCCAGGTCTTCCAGCAACCCTGATTTTTGCAGGTAGTCCGTTACGACCTTAGATCCCGGAGCCAATGAAGTTTTTACCCAGGGTTTGACATCCAGCCCCATTGCCCGGGCCTTACGCGCGAGAATACCAGCTCCAATCATTACCGACGGATTGGATGTGTTGGTGCAGGAGGTAATGGCTGCTATCACTACCGAGCCATCACTGATTCTGAAGCGTTCGTTGTTAACTTTTATTTCTACCGTCCTTAGTCCGGGACTTTTTTCTGTTTCAACCTCTATTCCGGCCGGCGTGGCTTGAGGCTCCTGTTTTATTCTGGTTGCTCCCCCTTCAGCTGACCATTGCTCTATTTCTCTCTTATCGGGCTCAATATATTCCCGCTTAAAATCGGATGTGAGCAAACTTCTGAAAGTTTCTTTAGCCTGTCGGAGCAAAATTTTATCCTGGGGCCTTTTGGGGCCGGCAATGGTAGGCTCTACTGTGGATAAGTCCAGTTCAAGAACTTGTGAATAGGTTATCTCTTCCTTACCTGTTCGCCACAACATATTGGCTTTGCAATAATCTTCCACCAGATTTACCTGCTCTTCGGGCCTGTTGCTTTTGCGCATGTAATCCAGCGTACGATCATCTACCGGAAAATAGGTTACCGTGCAGCCAAATTCGGGCGACATATTGGAAATAGTAGCCCTGTCAGGTACTGTAAGATCATCGAGTCCATCCCCGAATACTTCCACAAATTTGCCTACTACGCCATGCGAACGAAGCAATTGAGTTATGGTAAGCACCAGGTCGGTGGCTGTGGTGCCCAGCGGAAGTTTTCCGGTAAGTTGCAAGCCAATTACCTGGGGCATGATAAAATAGATGGGTTGTCCAAGCAAAGCAGCTTCTGCTTCGATTCCGCCTACACCCCATCCAACTACACCAATACCATTCACCATGGGTGTATGACTGTCGGTACCTACCAAAGTATCGGGCAAAGCCACCCCATCCCGTATGGTTACGCCTTGTGCCAGGTACTCAAGATTCACCTGGTGGCAAATTCCCATTCCGGGCGGTACCACAGAAAAGTTATCAAAAGCCTTTTGTGCCCATTTCAAAAACTGGTATCTTTCTCCATTTCGCTGGTATTCAAACTCCACGTTGCGTTGACTGGAATACTGAGTTCCGAAAAAATCGACCTGTACGGAGTGGTCTATCACCAAATCCACAGGTACAAGCGGGTTGATAGCCCTGGGATCTTTGCCTTTGCGGGCAACTTCAGCCCTCAGAGAAGCTATATCAACTACAGCAGGTACACCGGTAAAATCCTGCATCAATACACGTGCAGGCTTAAAAGGGATATCCTTATCCGAAGGGCCGGGTTTCCAGTTAAGCAGCGTTTCAATATTCTCGTCTGTAATTCCAAAGCCATCATAATTTCTAAGGGCATTTTCAAGCAATATCCTTATGGAGAAAGGAAGATGCGATACCTTTCTTCCCTCCTTTTCAAGTTTAACCAGGCTGAAAAAATCAAAAATGCCCTTTGATGTCGATAACCGATCTTTAATGTTGTAAGGTAGTTTTGTCATAAGTCATTAATTATTTTTGGTTAAGATGCTTACCTACATCTTATAATAGAATTGAGTAAATCGCAAGATGCCTGTTCTGCAGAAAAAAATGCAATCAACATATTTAACCTTTCACCTGCATGAAAAAGCTTCTCTTGAGTATTATGGTAGTATAAAAAGCATTATTAGGTATTGACAACCCAAAATCCTTATGTACTGTTTTTTACAATTTGGGCTTAATTTTTCCTTCTGCCACGTCTTTGTACCATTGCAACGGGTATGAAGTAGGCCTTTCAATAGGCAGCGCAAACACCCTGTCAAACAGTAAGGAAGACAGAACACCCAAAGCCCTTGACATTCCAAACATTACCGTATAGAACTGATATTCTTTAATCCCATAGTAACGTAGTAATGCACCACTGTAGGCATCCACATTGGGCCAGGGGTTTTTAACTTTCCCGGTAGCCTCGAGCAGTGGAGGAACCACTTCATATAGCTTGTTGACGATATTTACCAGGTTATCTTCTTTGATGAATTTTTCGGCAAATTCCTTTTGTGCGGTATATCTTGGGTCTGTAATACGCAATACAGCATGGCCAAAGCCGGGTATAACCCCTCCGGCATCGAGGAATTTTTTCACGTAACGCTTTATTTTTTCTGCTGGAGGGTCTTCATCGTTCAAATCCCTCATCATGTCAATAATCCAATTTAAGACATTCTGGTTGGCAAATCCATGCAGAGGTCCTGCAAGTCCAAGCATTCCAGCTGCGTAAGCATAATAGGGGTTGCTGAGTGTTGAGCCAACCAGGTGCGTTGCATGAGCAGAAACGTTTCCACCCTCGTGATCTGCATGCACACTCATGTACAAACGCATAAGTCTTTTGTGCGGTGGTGCACTGTAGCCCATCATATGAGCAAAGTTACCTGCCCAGTCCTGGCGGGGATCGGGGTCGATGTGTTCACCCCGGTGAAAGGATCTGCGGTAAATATACGCGGCAATACGCGGCAAGCGGGCAATAAGATTCATTACATCCTCATAGGTAGTATCCCAGTAATGCTTTTTGCTGACACCAGCCTGATGCGCATTGAGAAAATATGAATCTGACGCCATGGAAGTAATGGCAGCCACATACTGTGCCATGGGCCGGGCCGATTTGGGCATGGCATCAATTACATCAAAAACATGCTGGGGTACAATGGCCCGGGTAGCCCAGTCTTTGCTGATGTTGCTTATGTCGTCCAACTCGGGTACCTCGCCGATGAGCATCAGGTAGAAAAGGCCCTCAGGTAGTGGCTCACCATGTTCGCAAAGACGTGGGATAGTTCTTCTCAATTCAGTGAGTGCAACACCCCTGAAGCGAATCCCTTCATTGGGGTCAAGCTTGGAGGTTTCGGTGAGTAAACTCGGAACGCCCTTCATCCCTGCGAAAACATCACCAATTGTTACTTTACCTATTACTACGTCAGAATGCTCTTTTTTTAGTTTCTGGTATTCATCAAATTTTTTCAGTGCTGCTTCATAAAAACGGTGTTTTATATACTCCATGGTTTTGGCTTTTTAGGATATGTATTAGTTTTCAGTAAGTTCGTTTTTAAGATTCTTGTCAATGGCTTCAAGGAATCCTTCTGTTGTAAGATAGTGCTCCCGGGTCATTTTACTGCCATGAATTAACAAGGCCAGATCTTTGGTCATTTGACCGTTTTCCACGGTTTGGATACAGACTTTTTCCAGGGTTTGGGCAAAATCCTGAAGTTCTGCATTCCCGTCGAGTTTTCCCCTGAAAGCAAGACCACGGGTCCAGGCAAAAATGCTGGCTATGGGATTGGTAGAAGTAGGCTTACCCTGCTGGTGCTGTCGATAGTGCCGCGTAACAGTGCCATGAGCTGCTTCTGCTTCCATGGTTTTTCCATCAGGAGTTACAAGGGTTGAAGTCATCAAACCCAGTGACCCAAAGCCCTGTGCAACGGTATCACTCTGCACATCGCCATCATAGTTTTTGCAGGCCCACACAAAGCCACCTTCCCACTTCAAAGCTGCAGCTACCATATCATCGATAAGCCTGTGCTCGTAGGTTATTCCGGCTTCTTTAAATTTTTGGCTGAACTCCTCATCAAAAATATCCTGAAATATATCCTTAAAACGACCATCGTATTTTTTCAGGATGGTATTTTTGGTAGAAAGATACAGTGGCCATTTTTTCATCAATGCCTGGTTCATGCACGAACGGGCAAAACCTGAAATAGAGTCATCAGTGTTATACATGGCAAGAGCAACCCCATCATCTTCATAATGATATACTTCATGCTTAATGGGTTGTGAACCATCATCGGGAGTAAAAGATATGGTGAGTTTACCGGGTCCTTTGGTTAAAAAGTCGGTAGCCCTGTACTGATCGCCAAAGGCATGTCTGCCAATGCAGATGGGTTTGGTCCAGCCAGGCACCAGGCGGGGAATACTGGAGATAAGGATAGGTTCCCGAAAAACCGTTCCTCCCAGTATATTTCTGATGGTTCCATTAGGAGAGCGCCACATTTGCTTCAATCCAAATTCTTCCACACGCGCTTCATCCGGTGTTATGGTGGCACATTTGATTCCCACACCATACTTTTTGATGGCATGAGCAGCATCGATGGTAACCTGGTCATTGGTTTCATCACGATACTCCATCCCCAAATCAAAATATTTGATATCAATATCAAGATAGGGAAAAATCAACTTTTCCTTGATAAACGTCCATATCACGCGGGTCATTTCATCACCATCCAGTTCTACTACCGGATTCTTTACTGCAATTTTGCTCATTTATTTAGGGTTAATTGGTTATTGGGTTATTGAGTTATAAAATGACGCAACATAAATTTAAGCATAGGAACAAACTCTTATACATCTCTGTTTATAAGGGCTACAGATGTATCACTTGTTAAAATTACTATTTTAAACAACAAATAAAAGGTAAAGTTTACATAAATTCCTGTAAAAGGCTCATTAAATGCTAAGAAATGCATTCAGAATGTCCAGCCAAGATTTACATAGGCAAGGAGTTTTTTGTTTTGCGGACTCCAGGCAAAAGTTACTTCCATAGGCCCAAGCCCTGAAAGGTATCCGATGCTTAATCCCGCTCCCAGCAATAAATTATCATAAGA
>SLPR01000107.1 GCA_007131895.1 Bacteroidales bacterium
AAAAACCCACACCACCAGTAGGGTGCTCGTAGGTATAAGCCAGATGCCGGTTGATAAAAGCAGCAACCCTGCCAATGAGTTTCTTCTCAGCGTCATAAAGCACCCAACGAGCGGCAATACCAAAATCGAAGTACTTGTTTTTAGCAGGATCAAATATCGCTTCAATATCATTATCCAGATGGCATATCCAGTTCGGATCATCTTTATACAGTTCGCGCGGGACCTGCAGGAAATCTTTTTTCTCCCTTTTGCTTTTTACTTCTGTTATTTGCATTCAGAATAGTTTTAAAGAAAGTATATTTGCAATCTTTTTTGCAATTCCTTAATGATTTACACGGGCAAAATTAATCTTTTACACAAAATATCATGAGCAAACTTCAAGATAAAGTCATTATAATAACCGGCGCATCGTCGGGTATTGGCAAATCGCTTGCAGATGAGGCTATGAAAAGAGGGATGCGTACTGTTTTGGCAGCCAGAAATACTGGAGCAATGGAGCAATATGCCAGCGAAAAAAACTGGGACCCCAACCGGTTTCTGATTGTAAAAACCGATGTATCTGTTGAGCAGGATTGCCGGGATCTGATAAAAAAAACGGTGGAGAAGTTCGGAGGCATGGATATACTGGTCAACAATGCAGGCATCAGTATGCGGGCTTTGTTTGCAGATTTAAAATTGTCAGTTATCCGGAAACTGATGGATGTAAACTTCTGGGGAACGGTGTATTGTACTCATTATGCTATGCCCTGGCTGCTGAAAAGCAAGGGGAGTATAGTGGGAGTATCTTCCATCGCAGGATACAGGGGTTTGCCGGCACGAACCGGATATTCTGCTTCAAAATTTGCCATGCAGGGTTTCCTGGAATCGCTGCGTACCGAAAACCTTAAAACCGGGCTGCATGTGCTGGTGGCCTGCCCGGGTTTTACTGCGTCCAACATCCGAAAAACTGCACTGGTAAAAGACGGCACAGCCCAGGGCGAATCTCCCAGAAACGAGCACGCCATGATGCAACCCGAAACCGTTGCCAGATATATTTTGAAGGCAGTGGAGAAACGCAAGCGTACCCTGGTGCTCACCACCCAGGGCAAAATTACGGTTTGGCTCAACAAGTTGTTTCCCGCCTGGACCGATAAACTGGTTTACAACCATATTGCCAGTGAACCCGATTCTCCTTTCAAATAAGAGAAAAACTTTTTATATAAAAGATCGAAAAAGATTAACCACAGCATGCAAAAAATAGTTAGGTTTGCTTATTGAATCAGGTATTTGGAATTCTAACCCGCAAATTTTTTAAACCATGGAAAATAATGTTAATGTAATAAAGCCTTTGGTAGGCTTTGGAGAATTAAAGTTTGGTGCAGACCAGTCAGACGTGGAAAACTACCTTGGTGAGCCCGAAGAGATAGAAGATTTGCCCGGAGAAGCAGACGAGTCGGATGCCGAAGTATGGAACTATTGGAAAGATGGCCATACCGTATTTTTTGAAAAAGACTACGATGGAAAATTCACTTCATTCGAAACCGACAACAACCATTCAATCCTTTTTGGAGAAAAAGTTTTTGAAATGAATGAAGTGCAGCTGACCCAACTGATGCAAAACAATGGTTTCAAAGAACTTGATGCAGAAGACGAAGAGTGGGGTGAAAGACGGCTTTCTTTCAGCGATGCTGTTATGGACTTCTATTTTGAAGATGACACGCTTATCAGCGTAAGCTGGGGAGTAATGATCGACCTTGATTCTGAAAAGGCGCAATGGCCTGAATAATTTTTTGTTGCAAATCAGATATGCTCTGTTTTGTCAATGCATTCAAAAACAGACACAATGCTATATCCCTTAAAATTCCAACCCATCTTCAAAGACAAAATATGGGGAGGCAATCGGCTTAAAACTTTGTTCAACAAAGACTTCTCACCACTACCCAATTGTGGTGAGTCATGGGAGCTTTCGGGAGTAAAAGAAAACCTTTCGGTTATTGAGAATGGATTCCTGGCCGGAAACAATATCAGTGAACTCATAGAGATTTACATGGGCGAACTGGTGGGAGAAAAAGTATTTGAAAAATTCGGCACAGAGTTTCCTCTGCTTGTTAAGTTGCTGGATACAGACAGCTATCTTTCCATTCAGGTACATCCCGATGATGTGTATGCCCTGAAGAACCATCAGTCGCTGGGCAAAACAGAAATGTGGATAGTGCTCGATGCCCGGCCGGGAGCTGAAATCATTACAGGATTCAGCCGCGAGGTAACCAGGGAACATTACGCTGAACACCTTAACTCCGGAAGGTTGAAGGAGATTCTCAATATCGAGAAAGCAGCACCCGGCGATGTTTACTATATCCCCGCCGGGCGCATTCATGCCATTGGAGCAGGTATTACCCTGTTGGAAATTCAGCAAACATCCGATGTTACTTACCGTGTTTACGACTGGGACCGCAAGGATGAAAACGGAAACTACCGCGACCTGCATACAGAACAGGCCCTGGAAGTGCTGGACTTTAAAAAGTATGACACCTACAAAACGGATTACACACTGGAAAAAGACACCCCTGCTGAATTGGTGCGATCGCCGTATTTCACTACCCGAATGATAGAGCTCAGCAAGGAAAGGGAGTTTGATTATAGCTTTGTAGATTCTTTCGTGATTTATTGCTGCGTACAAGGTAACTGCATGATAAATTACCCGGGAGGTGTTGAAGTTATGCAGGCCGGAGACACTATCCTGGTGCCGGCAGAACTAAAATCAATAACGCTTACTCCACAAGGCAACTGCAAAGTGGTGGAGACGTATTTAAGTTGAGGCTGAGGGCGTAGCCCGAAGTCCCGCGACCAGAGGGAAGTGGGAAGCGGGATTGAGATTGAGGCTGGGATTAAGGTTGAGGCTGAACCTGGCGTTATGATTGCCCGTCAATCAATTCCCTGATAACCTTCGTGCGATAATCGAAAATAAAATCCAGTCGTTTTTTCACGATGATACTGTTGAGTATCGACCCCAGAAAACCATAAAAAACTTTGTAGTGGACCGAATCAATCATCACCACCTTACCCCCGGGAGTCTCTTCCAGATAATGCTTATGATGCCAGAAAAGGAAAGGGCCAAGGCGCTGTTCGTCCACAAAGAACAATGGTTCCCTGGCATGAGTTATTTCGGTAACCCAGTTAAAAGGAATGCCCGGGAAAGGTTTTACTTTATAGGTTATGATTTGGCCGGAGTGCAATCTGCGCGGGCCACTGATAGAGGTTATATCAAAACCCATAAAAGCAGGTGTGATAACCTTTAGGTTTTCGGGTAGGGTGAAAAACTCCCAGGCTTTTTCCAGGGTAGTATTGAGTTCCTGACGGCGATATAAGTGATGCATAGGTGCTGTTGTAAAATGATTACGAAACTTACCGGTAAAGGATTACTTATAAGGTTTATTCCTTCCCGGTTCTTATCAAACAACAGTAACCTGAAGCCGACAACTTTTGTTTAATCAAACAGAACAACCAGCAAAACAAAACATTGCCGTTATTAACCCTTCTGAATCCAACAAAACCTCATAATTGCAAAAAACCCCTGAAGTCATAATAACTTCAGAGGTTTTGATGATATGCAACTCGGGTTTACTTACCCTTTCTGCTCTATTTTAGCCCAGGAATCACGAAGGGGCACTACCCTGTTGTAGACCATTTTTTCATCGTTGCTGTCGGGGTCCACAACAAAATAGCCCAATCTTTCAAACTGGAGAGATTTTCCGGGCCGTAAGCCGATAGCCACCGGTTCTGTGTAGCCTGTGACAACTTTCAATGAATCAGGGTTGAGAAAATCTTTGAAGTCAGTATCCTCTGAGACATTTTCGGGTTCAGGCTCAGTAAAAAGCCTGTCGTAAAGCCTCACTTCAATTTCATAGGAATGAGATATACTAACCCAGTGAAGCGTACCTTTGACTTTTTTGTCGGATGGGAGACCGCTTTTGGTTTCGGGGAAATACGTACAATGGATTTCAGTAATGTTCCCTTCGTAATCTTTTACCACAGAATCACATCTTACCACATAGGCGTATTTAAGGCGTACTTCAGTACCGGGCGCCATGCGAAAGAATTTTTTGGGTGGATTTTCCATGAAGTCTTCTCTTTCTATATAAAGCTCGCGGCTGAAAGAGACCATCTTAAAGCAAGACTCAGGATCTTCCGGGTTCACCTTTACGGGAAGCTGTTCGGTTTTCCCCTCAGGATAATTGTCAATAACCAGCTTAACAGGATTAAGCACAGTCATTACCCTTGAAGCATTTTTATTAAGGTCTTCCTTGATGCAATATTCCAGCAAGGAAACATCGATAACATTTTCGCGTTTTGCTACGCCAACTTTCTCAGCAAAAGCCCTTATGGAGGCAGGGGTATATCCTCTTCTGCGCAATCCTGAGACAGTAGGCATACGTGGGTCGTTCCAACCCTTTACGTATTTCTCATCCACCAGCTGTAGCAACTTCCGTTTACTCATTATGGTGTAGGTAAGGTTCAGACGGGCAAATTCATACTGTCGGGGACGGTTTTCGGTAATATCCAGATTGTCCAGAAACCATTCATAAAGGGGTCGGTGATTTTCGAACTCCAGCGTACAGATAGAATGTGTGATCCCTTCAATGTAATCGCTCTGTCCGTGCGCCCAGTCATACATGGGGTAGATGCACCACTCGTTTCCGGTGCGGTGGTGATGTGCATGCATGATGCGATACATCACCGGGTCGCGCATGTGCATGTTGGGTGAAGCCATATCGATTCTGGCACGAAGTACTTTTTCACCATCCTTAAATTCTCCTTCACGCATCCTTTTGAAAAGATCAAGGTTTTCTTCCACGCTGCGATTGCGCCAGGGACTCTCAACCCCGGGTATCTGAGGTGTACCTCTGCCCTTGCTCATTTCCTCTGCCGTCATATCGCACACAAAGGCTTTGCCTTTTTTGATAAGGTATTCAGCAAACTCATAAAGTTTGTCGAAATAATCACTGGCATACCATACCGGTTCCTGCCATTGAAAGCCCAGCCATTTAACATCCTCACGGATAGCATCTACATACTCAGTACTTTCCTTGGTGGGGTTGGTATCGTCAAAACGCAGATTGGTTTTGCCGTTGTATTTTTTTGCAAGCCCGAAATTCAAACATATGGATTTGGCATGCCCGATATGCAGGTATCCATTGGGCTCAGGGGGGAAACGTGTTAGCACTTTACCTCCATGCTTGCCACTTTGTATGTCATTTTCAACAATTTGCTCCAAAAAATTCAGTGAAGTTTTATTCTCGTTTGTTTTGTTATCAGGTTTTTCCATCTTGGCTGTCGTTTTAATTTTGGCAAGGTGCAAAAGTAAAAAAAAATATACATTGCATACAATTTGTATCTTACCGGTTGCTGCGTTCCATCTCCAGGCTTACGCATTTCATTTTACCACCCATGGGTGGGTGCATTTTACTTACTTTTACTTTCACATATTCAATTTCAGGAAACTTTTCCATCAATGCGTCCAGGATCCTTCGCCCCACATGCTCAAGCAAATGACTCTTTTGCTGCATCTGCGCAACTACAATATTATAAGCCTCCTGGTAGTTCAGGGTATCCTTGAGATTGTCCGATTCCTCAGCATTATCGGTGGGGGTTTCGATTTCAAGATTGACAACGAACCGGTTGCCGATAATCTGTTCTTCTTTAAAGCACCCGTGATAGGCGAAGAATTCCATATTTTCCAGTAATATTTTTGACATTGCTAAGTTTCTTTAAAGGTTACAGACAAAGTTACGATTAATGACCAAAAGATATTTGATAAAAAAACAATAGAGCCAGGTGGACAATGCGAGATGCTGAGCAGAACACAGTGATACGAAGTATCCCGGGAATAATAAACTATTATTCAATAGCATGAGTCCACTCCAAAAAGTCAATTATCAACGAACCGGAGCTCGATGAAGTCAATTTCACTAATTTACACGAACCGAAGCCCGGCGAAGCCAATTACCAAAAACGAGTTTTCGGAGTAGACTCATCAATTCAATTTTTACACCAGACACAAATGATTTTTTTGAGAAGTTTCAGAAACTTTATAGTTTCACAAGGTTTTATAACTAATAAGACAAAACAACAAACAATATATGAATTGACTTGTTATTTAATAAAAATTAAACACTAAACAAACGCAATATCTAATTCAACATCCAATGGCAACAATATTAGTAACAGGTGGCACCGGTTATATCGGTTCCTGGGTAGTAAAAGAGCTCCTCGAAAAAGGCTATACCGTGCGAATGACAGTTCGGGACAAATCTCGCAAAGAGAAATTTTTGCATTTTGATACCCTGGCAGCTTCTGCCAAAGGGAAGCTTGAACTCTGGGAGGCAGATTTATTGAAAGAAGGAAGTTTTGACAAAGCGGCCAGCGGTTCCGATGCCATCATACACGTGGCTTCGCCCTTTACCCTTCGGTTTAAAGATGCCCAAAAAGAACTGCTGGACCCTGCCTTGCTGGGCACACGCAATGTACTCAATGCAGCCACCCGCTCGGGAACGGTAAAAAAGGTGGTGCTTACCTCGAGCGTGGCCGCTGTTTTTGGCGACAATATTGATATGCAGGAAAAAGGCCTTGAGGAGTTTAATGAAGAGCACTTCAACATCTCCAGTTCATCCAGCCATCAGCCTTATTCCTATTCCAAAGTAATTGCCGAGCAGGAGGCGTGGAAACTATTCCGCGAACAAAAACAGTGGAAACTGGTGGTCATCAACCCCTCCTTTGTGCTGGGGCCTTCTCTTACAGGCCATTCTGACTCTGAGAGTCTCAACCTGATGAAAGACATTCTGAAGGGGAAATTTTACATGGGGGCTCCTGAACTGTATTTTGGTTTTGTGGATGTAAGGGATGTAGCCCACGCCCATATCCTGGCCCTGGAAAAGGAAAGCGCGGAAGGAAGGCACATACTGGCAGAAAGAACCATGAGCCTGTTGGATCTGACCGATATGATGAAAGTAATGTATGGCAAGAAGTACAAACTCCCCCTGATGAAAGCCCCCAAAGGACTGATGATGCTCATAGGTGGTCTTTTTGGTGTGACATCCAAATTTGTAAAACGCAACGTGGGGTATGTAATCCGACTCAACACCACCCGCAGCCGCAAACAGCTGGGTCTTCAATACCGCAATCTGGAGGATACCATTAAAGAAATGGTTACCCAGATGCATGAACATAACATTGTGTAGCGTACCTGTGGTTTCGACAGGTGCTATAGTGAGCATGTCGAACTGCTCAACCACCATTAAAAGTGCGGTCCCTGAGCCTGTCGAAGGGTGGCCCATAGTGCATGTGGTTTCGACAGGTGCTATAGTGAGCTTGTCGAACTGCTCAACCACGAGAAAGGGTCCCCCTGAGCCTGTTGAAGGGCATCCTACAATTCATCAATGTTGTACCGCAAATCTTCAATCACCAGCTTCAGCCAGGTCCAGTCACCTTCATCCAGTTTCCAGGTGGCCTGCATACGTGAGGGCACTTTTATTCCATCGAAAACCGCATAGTCATCCACGGTGATGATCCAAGGGTATTTAGGCGCATCCTCCTTGTTCCCCATATAGCGCAGGGCTTCAAACTTTATGAAGTTGTATTCCTTATCGAAATAAAAGACGCCGCTTCCTGTTACCCCCTTCCAGGTCATGGTAGCCCTGGCGGAATAATCATCCAACTCTTCCCACGAAATATACGGGCTGACAGCCACAGAGGGATACCAGACCAATTCTCCGAGGAAACGCTGCAAAGTACCTTCGTCCATTTGGGGCCCTTTTTCATTTACCACGTTAATAAGGGAATTCATTTTGATAAGCATCTCCCCTCTCCCATCCACATATCTGTCACGCCCTTTTATCTTTACCAGGGGCGACATATCCATCTCCACCATCCATATAAACGATGGGTCATGGGTTATAACATGTTGCTGTGCCAAAGCCGTGTACCATTCCTTTTGTTCCGGTTTCATCTTCAACAGTGCCCGTTGTTTCACCCATACAGTCTGGATTTCAGGTTTATTAAGCATACCGGTTGTTCTGAGCCAGTTGCTTACCGGAGCAGGTAAATGGCTGATATCTTCTTCTGTAACAACCTTTTCAGTTTGGTTGGCCCGACCCAGGATTTCGTCGGTTTCCCTTTCAATCATCCGGTTCATACTGCAGGATGAAAAAGCACCGGCTACCATAAAGATTAAAATGACATTGGGAACCATTCCCCATTTGGCATCACTCCAAACTCCTGTGATGAGAACCGATGAAATAATAATGGCCACCAAAGCAGCAACCATCCAGTAAGATTCACCGGTAAAGAGACCCACTCCGGCCACAAAAAAGAGGAGAAATGCCAGCAGCCAAAACAAGGCGGCAGATTTGGAAATATCAGCAGTCAATGCTTCAACCGGTGCCCACTGGAAGCCTTTGACAAATCCCAGCAGATGAATGGCGCTGTGAAGGAAAATTACAACAGAAAATATGTACTTCATTTTTTTGCGTTTTTAAGTTACTACAATAATTTGCCTTTGAATTCCATTCAATTCTTCAAAACTTATATCCCACAAAAAGTATGGGAGAAACAAACACACCTTCATTTTCCAGCATGTTCATAAAGCTTTCAGGCTTGTTGCCGGGCAATAGCCCAAAGCCTGCCAGGACCTGGGGGATGAGAGAAAAGGTATGATTACCTACCCGGAAATCCCATACATAGCCTGCCCTGAACTCATTCCACAATTCAAGCCCTTTGTAATACTGCTGCTCATTGTTTTCATAAAAGGCATTCCAGGCAGGCCATAGCTGGTACTCCAGGTGTGCACCCTGCCACAAAAAACGGCGATATCCCAGGATTAGCCCGGGCGCATGCGAACGACCCACATCATATTTGATATTGGCAAAGGCCACCCCCAGCATCCATTCATTGCGGGGAGAAAATTCACCGGCCACCTGCACGGCCCAGATGTTAAACAAGGGAGAAAACGGGCATAATTCCACAGAGTATTTGTGTGCATTACCCTGAGGTACATCCCTCAATGATGCCTGAACGTTGGTATTCATTTGCAAAGTAATCCAAAGAATAAAAACAAAAAATACTTTTTGATACATGATAATTTGATTGAAGTGAATAACAGGATGAATTTTTCAGTACGATACAAAATTATCCTGTACCTTGATTTCAGAGGTATCAGAAAACCTGGAATAGGTATCAACTTTTCAAAAAACAGGTATCACTTTTTTGATACCTGCAACACGCTAAACGTCAGG
>SLPR01000514.1 GCA_007131895.1 Bacteroidales bacterium
GGGGTGGTCTAAATGATGCAACCCGCATGTCGGTATCGCACAGTGGCATTGGGGTTGCCAGGGAAAATTTCGGAGGTATTGGGGGAGCCACCAATATTACCACCCGTGCCTCGATGTATAGCCCCAACACCCGCTTAACCTACTCCAACTCCAACAGATCCTATACCCACCGTGCCATGTTTACACATAGCACAGGGATGCAGGACAATGGATGGGCCTTCACCCTAAGCGGCTCCAGAAGAGTAGCTGAAGAAGGGTATGTAGAAGGGACATTTTACGACGCTTACGGATATTTTTTCTCTGCCGAAAGAAGGCTCAACGACAGACACAGTTTTGGCTTAATAGCCTTTGGTGCCCCTTCAAAAACAGGCAGACCCGGTGTAGCTACCCAGGAAGCTTACGACCTCTCCGGCAACAACTATTACAACCCCAACTGGGGTTTTCAGAATGGAGAAGTAAGAAACTCAAGAATCAACAATTATCATACTCCATGGCTGATGCTCAACCATTATTTCGATGTTACTCCCGACATCCATATTCAAACCTCAGCAGGATATACCTTTGGCAAAGGAAGCTCAACCGCACTGAACTGGTATAATGCAACCAAACCTTTCGATACTCCCCTGGAAGGTCATGACCCCCGACCGGATTACTACCGTTACCTGCCAAGTTTTTATCAGAATGATCCGGGTAATTTTGAAAGATACACCAATCTATGGCAAAATGATGAAACATTCAGGCAGCTAAACTGGGATCTTATGTATCAGTACAACATGAAAAATCTGTTCACGCAGCCCCATGTTGACGGAATTGATGGCAACAATATAACAGGCAACCGTGCCATGTTTATGTTGGAAGACAGGCGAAATGACCGCAACCAGTTTGTATTTAACTCTTTCGCAAATGCACAAATTAATCCCCAAACAACACTCAGCGGAGGTTTGAATATTTCTCTTGCCAAAACCCATCAGTACAAACTGGTTGGTGATTTGCTGGGAGCCGACTGGTGGGTTGACATTGACCAGTTTGCCCTTAGAGAGTCTTCCGATCCGGATTTTTCTCAAAATGATCTGGAAACCCCCAACCGTTTGGTTACTGAAGGTGACAGATTTGGATATGACTTTACAGGTAATATCAATTCCTATGAACTTTTTGCCCAAAGCGAGTGGATATTACCCCGCTGGGACTTTTTTCTTGCCGGAAATGTATCACAAACAACCTTCTGGCGCACTGGTCATATGAAAAATGGTCGTTTCCCTGATAACTCATTGGGAGACAGTGAAAAACAGAATTTTACCAATTTTGGTCTTAAAGGTGGAACAACCTTTAAACTTACCGGGAGGCATTACTTTACTGCCAACGCAGCCTATATGACCAGAGCACCCTATTTCCGTGATGCTTATATCTCCTCCAGGGTTAGAGATGATTTAATTCCTGTTCTTGACAGCGAATCTATTTATTCAGGCGACCTGAGCTATATCGTGCGCAGTCCATTGGTAAAAACAAGACTAACTTTTTTCTACACCCAGTTCCAGGATCAAACCTGGAGCAGAAGCTTCTACCACGAAGAATACCGCACTTTTGTAAATTACAGCATGCACGGTGTTGACCAAACCCACCTGGGTGTGGAATTCGGCGCTGACATCAAGCTTTCTTCTACCCTCGATTTGAGCCTTATGGCTGGAACCGGAGATTATATATACTCCAACAGACCTACGGTAACCATAACCCGCGATAATGACCGTGAAATCCTTGCCGATGAAAGAACCGTTTACTGGAAAAACTACAAAGTAGGAGGAATGACCCATACTGCAGCCTCTGCTGGTTTGAGATACAACTCTCCCAGATTTTGGTTTGTGGGCAGCAACGTAAACTATTACGATGATATCTATATTGACATCAACCCTGACAGACGCACCGCACAAGCCCTTGAAGGATTTCTGGATACCGATCCGGGCTGGCAGAGTGTGATTGATCAGGAAAAACTCAATTCAGCCATTACACTGGATGTATTTGCCGGCAAATCCTGGCGCATTGATCGTCAGTACTTCATCAACCTTAACGTAAGTGTTAACAATGTACTCAATAAACAGGATTTCTCCATGGGAGGATTTGAACAGTTGAGGTATGATGCCTCCAGCATTGACCGCTTTCCTCCCAAGTATTTCTACCTCTACGGAAGGACATTCTTTATCAACCTTGCTTTCAGGATGTAAAAAAGGTTTCAGCTCAATCAAATTGAAAAATGAAGCCAATCGAAGAAACAATCTGAAATCATGATTTTCTCACATGAGAAAGCTTAAACAAGAATGTTTCAGGTATGAAAAAAATGAAATCGTAAATAAGAAAACCCATATATAATGAACAAATTATTTCAGAAAATATCCATGATAGCAGGCACATTGGTGGCCACGGTGCTCATCATGAATGCCTGCGTAAATTATGACTTCGACATTCCCGACCCTCTGGATATACCGGTTGGAGAAGCAAAAACCATTGCCCAGGTTCGTCAAATGTTTTTCGACAATAACGATCAGGCCATCAGGTTTACCGAAGACATCTCTATTCATGGCGTAATTACCATGGATGGTTCATCGGGCAACATCTACAGGAATGCTTTCATCCAGGATGGAACAGCCGCCATTAATCTGCGCCTGATGTCTCCCGGTGGGCTTAACCAGGGCGATTCGGTGAGGGTTAACCTGAAGGGTACCCGCCTGGATGCTTTTAATCAAATGCTGCAGATTGACTCGGTACACACCGGCAACAATGTGGTTAAGTTAAAGACAAATGTTCATCTTGAACCTCTTGATACAGACATTATAACCCTGCTAACAGATGCCTCAATGCAGGGAAGACTCGTCAGGCTGAACAATGTGGAATTCCATCCCAACAACCTGGGTACACCTTTTGCCGACAGCGAAAACCTGATGGCACTAAATACTACCCTTCGTGACTGTAGTGGTAGTGAAATCATTGTAAGAACCAGCGGTTATGCCAGCTTTGCTGATTCGCTGGTACCGGGAGGCAATGGAAGTCTGGTGGCAGTGCTGGCGCAGTACAACAACGACAGGCAGCTATTCATCCGCGATCTTTCGGAGCTAAATATGCAGGGGCCCAGATGCTCGGAACAAGACAACGAAGATGTTATTACCCTTGCTGAGGTAAGACAACTTTTCAATGAGGGGGTAACTTCTATACCTGCAGGAATGTCTGTCGTAGGGGTGATAACCTCCGACCGTGAAAATGGAAATATTACCGGGCGCAATGCATACCTGGAAGATGCCACCGGTGCTGTTGCCCTCCGCTTTTCTGCCAACCACAATTTTAATCTCTGGGATCGCATTACCATTTTTGCAGGAACCCTTGAACTTTCTGAATTTAATGGACTATTGCAAATCAACAATATTCCCATTGGAAATGCAAGCCTTTCAGAAACCAACATTATCATTGAACCTGAGGAAACTACCATCCAGAATATCCTTGACAATATGGATACGTTTGAATCAAAGCTCGTGCGGATTCCCAATGCTACCATATCAGGAGGTACTACATTTGCAGGCGACCGAACCCTGAGTGATGGCACTGCCAGCATTTCACTCTTCACACGCAACGATGCCACATTTGCCAATGAGAATGTGCCCCAGGGAACCATTACCCTTACGGGAATTGTGAGTATTTTCAATACACCCAATATTATTATTCGTAACCTGGATGATATCCAGCAATAATTGACTTAAAATTTATTACCATGTACAGAAAAATCAATAACCTGCTTTATATCTTTCTGGTTACATCTTTGGTTTCCTTTGTTACCGGATGCGAAAGAGACCTGGATATTCCCCCTATTGACTCACTCGACCCAAATCTTGTTCCCAATACTACTATTGCTGAACTCATTCAGCTGTATGATGGAACCCAGGATTTTGTAGTCATTGAAGAGGATCTTATCCTCGGCGCCGTGGTGGCAGCCAATGATCGCAGCGGAAACTTTTACCGCCAGATCATTATCAGTGATGACAGTGGTGGCATTGAACTTAAAATACACGACAACAACCTCTACGAGCGTTTTCCGCTGGGGCAAAAACTATATATCAGGGCACAGGATCTGATTCTGGGCTCCTTTGGCGGAATTGTGCAATTAGGAGGTACGGTATATGACTCAGGAGGTTTACGACTGGGAGGCATTGAATCCAGCAAATTGCCCGATCATGTCTTTCGTATCCCCGGAGGAGAAATACCACAGCCAGCTTCCATTACTTTAGGTGGTAATCTGGATGAGCATATATACACCATGGTTCAACTTGATAATGTTCAATTCATTGAGTCTAACCTCGGAATGCCATTTGCCAATCCCAACCAAAACACCAACCGATTCATTACCGACTGTGATGGGAATACCATCATTGTAAGAACCAGCAGTTTTTCAGATTTTGCCTCTTTTAACGTACCTGAAGGGAATGGCACCATCAAGGCCATCCTAACCAAATTCGTGAACGACTACCAACTGGTAATCAACGCATATGAAGACCTGGACATGAGTGGAACCCGTTGCGACATCACCGGAGGGCCTGAAGGTAACGGTACTTTTGATTCACCATTCAATGTAGCCGCCGCATATGCAAACAATACAGGCTCAGGCGTATGGGTGCAGGGATATATGGTGGGCGTAATAGAAACGGATGTTGACCCCTTTGAAAATAACTTTGATGGTCCGTTCCGCTCCAGAACCAATATTATGCTGGCCGATGATCCGGATGAGACCAATACCTCCAACCTGCTGATTGTCCAATTACCAGTGGGAGATGTCAGAGATGCCATAAACCTGGCAGATAATCCAGGAAACCTTGGCGAAATGGTAAAACTCAGAGGAAACCTGGCAGCCTATTTCGGAGTGCCTGGTATGCGCGACACTTACCAATACTGGATGGAAGGAATGCCGGATCCCGACCCGGATCCCGACCCGGTCCAAACTGTTTTTGAAGAGACATTCTCCTCAAACCTGGGAACCTTCACTGCACATAATATTACCGGGGCTCAGGAGTGGCATCACGTTACTTTTGACGGAGGTTCTGCTTATATGAATGGTTTTGCCGGCGGCACTTCACATGCCAATGAAGACTGGCTGGTATCGCCTGCCATTGACCTGAGTGGCGAAACCAACGTTGCATTAAATATAAGAGAAGCCATCAACTTCTTAACCAGCTACAATGATCTGAAGGTAATGATAGCCAATGATTTTGATGGGTCTAACCCAACAACCTCCGGCAACTGGGTTCACATCACGGGCTTCAGCCGTCCACCCGGAAACAACTGGACCTACGTTGAAAGTGGAGATATTGACATATCGCAATTTGATGGTCAAACCATACATATTGCTCTTAAGTACACAAGCACATCATCAGGAGCATCAGGCTGGCAAGTAAGCCGCATCAGTGTCGTAGCTGATGAATAAGGCCGGATTCCTCTCAAACCTGCATCACAATACAAAAAAAGACTGTCGCAAGGCAGTCTTTTTTTGTATTGTGCTTCTTATGTTATAAATTTAATTGTTAATTTTAAAAAGTTTTTCATTCAAAGGAAGTCTTAACAAACCAATTTATAATTATGGAGAATTATCAGGAAAATGCTATAGAGTTACTAATGACTTATGGACCAAGACTTATAGGTGCACTCATAGTGCTGATTGTGGGTTTACAGTTGATAAACTGGTTTTCAAGGTGGTTCAGGAGTCTTCTTGAAAAACGGGCTGTAGATCCGTCTTTACAACCCTTTTTGCGGTCGCTGGTCTCGATGTTGTTCAAAGTTTTACTCGTAATAAGCGTAATGGGAATGGTAGGCATTCAGATGACCTCTTTCATTGCCATATTAGCTGCCGCCGGCCTGGCCATTGGTCTGGCCTTGTCCGGAACGTTGCAGAATTTTGCCGGAGGTGTTATCATTCTTATGTTTAAGCCCTACAAAGTAGGAGACTTTATTACAGCACAAGGGTATTCGGGTACCGTTGAGGAGATTCAGATTTTTGTAACGATGCTGAAAACCCCTCAGAATGTGGTGATAATTATCCCCAACAGTGCGCTGGCAACCAATTCACTGACCAACTTTTCCGTTAAGCCCATCCGCAGGGCCGATTGGTCCTTTGGCATTGCCTATGGCGACAGTTATGATAAGGCTAAAGAAGTGCTGCTGAAAATATTACAGGAAGATGAACGTGTGCTGAAAGACCCCGCGCCCTTCATCGCCCTGGGAGAACTAGCCGACAGCAGTGTAAACATTACCGTAAGAGCCTGGGCCAATTCAGCCGATTTCTGGGGGGTATTCTTTGATATGAACGAAAAAGTATATAAAGCCTTTGCAAAAGAAGGCATCAACATTCCTTTCCCGCAAATGGATGTTCATATTCAAAAGCAATAAAAAACCTTGCTGAATAAACAGACTTATGCAAACAGGAGTAGTTTCAGTTAGTAAATCATCATTAGCTAAAGTTGAAAGGCAGGGTAATCCAACTGCCATTCATCTGTAGCTATTATAATAAACTCTTGCTTTTTCCCCTATTATTGATGCGGTCTCATCTTGTTTTTTCAGTAAAATTGGCTTACCTTTAACGTATCTGATATTTAATAAACCTCTGAATATGGAAACAAAGAATGCTGTTAGTATAATTGAAAGATATGGCTGGATAACCAAGGAAGAACCCCTCTCAAGCCTTTCGGATGAAAACCTGGATCTGAATATAATGATTCTTGAAGCAGTTGCCCCTTTTTTCGGATATTACGCCGATCAACCCAAAGAAGAAAAACCAGAACATTTGTACTGGGTGCTTGATCATTTCTATCCTTACGAAACCATTTTCAGGGCTTTGGAAACTATCCGGTCAAAGTGTTACCCTGCCCTGGATGCCACTCCCGGAAACATTTCCATTGCAACCGACAATTACCATGTAATCAGGATGCACAATCTTAAGCGCTACAATCAGATACACTCCATCGAGGAAATGTTTAATGATATGGGTATCAAGCTGAAAAAAAGTTCCCGAAAAATTACCAATCAGATGGGAGTGATTCAGCTGAACAAATTTCTGCACTTTACACCCATGCACGAAGCTGAAGGTGTTTACAAGGAAAATGATCGTCCCCACAGAGCTTACTTCAGCATCCCACGCTATGTAAGCTGGAATGATTTTAAAACCCTTACCGCCGAAGTAAAATACGACACTACCCTGCAGTTTTTTGATGCTGCAAGAGCTGCTTTCATGGAAAACGGCAAGATTACCGAATTGGTGCGTATTTACAGGGAAAACCTTACCCTGGAGCAGCTTTTGGCCATCAGAGACAGATACCTTAAGGTAATGATGCAGCGTTATTCCTGAATACAATTTGTCACGTCAAAGAGTTTGCATAAGTTTGCCCATCCGTTTGCCATTGAGCAAATCCGGATAATACATAACCTTATACCTTTTTCAACTTGCCTGAACTAACTTTTGTACTGGTAAATCCTGCGCGTGAAGAAAATATTGGTGCTGCTGCACGTGCCCTGAAAACCATGGGAATTTTCAATCTGTTGCTCATTGCTCCCAAGGCCAACCACTTGGGAAAGAGAGCCATGGCTACCGCACACGCATCTCATGATATCCTTGAAAGTGCAATTGTTTTCGACACCCTCGCGGAAGCCATCAGCAATTTTGATCTTGTCATCGGATCTACCGCCAAAAACCGCAATGTGGCAGAAAACTATCATCCCGTGGAAGATTTGGTAGATATTATAACTGCAAAGGGCAATACAATCAATCATGTTGCCATTGTATTTGGAGGCGAGGAATCGGGATTAAGCAACGAACAACTGGCTTTGTGTCATGTATTGTCTACCATTCCCATGTACAGCAAATATCCCTCTCTGAACCTGGCGCAATCCGTGATGGTTTACGCTTCTCACCTCAGTAAACTCACCCTCACCCTGGAACCAAAAACAGAGCTCCATCCCGTGGAATCCGAGTTGCCGGTAATCAGGGATAAAGCAAGACAAATTCTTGCTGATGTAGAAATACAGTCCGACAATATCATCTTTACACGCATCATGGAGCGATTAATGATCATGACCAAAGACGACATCAACCTCTTCCATTCTTTCTGTAAATTCTACCTCAAAAAATACCATGGGCGGGTGAAGTAAATGCCTATGCCAAAAACAAAGGGTAGCAGGCCCGAAAGCCTGCATACCCTTCACCCTTATTAAAACAGAATTATTACACGTAACCCTGTGCCATCATTGCATCGGCAACTTTTACAAAACCACCGATGTTGGATCCTTTTACATAATTTACAAAATCACCTTCCTGCCCGTATTTTACACAAGATTTGTGGATATTGATCATAATGTTGTGTAATCTCTGATCAACTTCTTCTCTGGTCCATGACAGCCTAAGTGAATTCTGGCTCATCTCCAGACCTGAAGTAGCAACACCCCCTGCATTGGCCGCCTTGCCGGGGCCATAGAGAATTTTATGTTTGAGATAAATCTCTACTGCTTCTGGTGTAGAGGGCATGTTGGCCCCTTCACTTATACAAATACATCCATTATCGACGAGCGTTTGGGCCTCCTTGCCATTGATCTCGTTCTCCGTAGCGCAAGGCAGTGCAATATCGCACTTCTCTGCCCAGGGGCGGCTTGTTCCTTCTACGTATTTGCAGCCAAAATGGTCTGCATATTCACTGATTCTTCCCCTTTTCAGATTTTTCAGTTCCATTACCCAGGCAAGTTTTTCACTGTCAATACCGTCTTTATCGTATATATAACCGGTAGAATCAGAGAGTGTAACCACTTTTCCACCCAGCTCTATCACTTTCTCGGTAGCAAATTGTGCCACATTTCCCGAACCACTTATTGACACTGTTTTTCCTTTGAAGTCCTCATTTATGGTGGCAAGCATTTCCTGCGCAAAGTAAACACAACCGTAACCGGTGGCTTCGGGCCGGATTAAACTGCCGCCATACTCCAGCCCCTTGCCGGTAAGTACTCCCGTAAATTCATTGCGGATACGCTTGTACTGTCCGAACATAAAACCGATTTCCCGACCGCCAACACCAATATCCCCGGCAGGAACATCCGTATCAGGACCAATATGCCGCGACAATTCGGTCATAAGGCTCTGACAAAAGCGCATGACTTCATTATCTGATTTCCCTTTGGGATCAAAGTCACTCCCCCCTTTTCCACCGCCCATGGGCAGTGAGGTGAGGCTGTTTTTGAAAACCTGCTCAAAAGCA
>SLPR01000199.1 GCA_007131895.1 Bacteroidales bacterium
CATTCAGCCCGGTTATTATGCTCAGGCTATGGTAGATGAATCGGTTTACAGCGTGAGTGATTCCATCGAAATTCATGGTTATGTGCGAGACCTGGAAGAACAGCCCCTGCCCTCTGCAGAAGTTGATGTTTATGTGGTTGTAAAAGGCACACGCAGGATGATGCGCACCACCAGTGATGAGAATGGCGATTTCAGTGTTTATTTTAAGCCGGTAAGCGGCGAAGGTGGTGATTATTACGTGGGGGCAGGTTTTCCGGGTGCAAACCTGGATGAAGCCCAGGACGAATTCGTCATTCCCGGTTTGCGCTACCCGGGCGACCCTGAAACATGGGAACTGGTGGTGGATGAGCCCCATACCGGAACATTCACAGTGGAAAACCTGAGCAGCATGAGCTTAAGTGGTGTGAATGGAGAAGTAATATCCGCACAGGAAGGTTTAGAGATAACATTTAACGGACCCATCAGTATCCCCGGCAACAGCACTGCAGAACTTTCCTATACCGTGGTAGCCCATGAAGTTTCTGAAAACATGGAGTTTGAAAAAGCAAGACTCAGGCTTACTTCCACCGAAGGAGCAACGCATCGGTTTAATGCGTGGTCTTTCAGCAAATCGGAAGAAGGCTATATCACGGCCAACCCCGGCACTATGGAAACAACCGTTTTGCAGGGATATGGTAATATCAGGGAAATATCAGTTACCAACATCGGAGAAGCTGAAACCGGCATGGTTGTGTTTGATTTGCCCGATATCGGGTGGCTTACCATGATCAGTGCCGATACCCTTGAAAATATTCCACCACAGGGCACCGCAGTCTTTACCATGCGTATCAATCCCGGAGCCGATGTTCCCCTCAATGTGCCGCTAACAGGCAACTTTGCCATAAATGCAGAAAATGCCAACAGCATCACCCTGCCATTTATCATTGAACCAGTTTCTGAAAATACCGGCGATTTGCAGGTGGATGTGGTTAACGAATATACCTACAACACAGACGAGGCGCCCCATGTGGAAGGAGCTCAGGTGAGTGTACGACACATGTATACGGGTGAGGTTGTTGCCGAAGGAATTACCGGTTCTGATGGCCTTGTCCTTTTTGAAGAAATCCCTGAAGGCTATTACAATCTGGTTGTTTACAAAGAACTTCACGAAACATATTTCAACACTATCGAAATCAACATGGGTCAGGTAAATGAAGTACTTGCATTTATCAGTTTCCAGGCGGTCTCCTATTTCTGGGAGGTGATACCGACTCTTATTGAAGATGAATACGACATCAATCTGATAGCGCAATTTGAAACCCAGGTGCCGGCACCCGTGGTGGTTCTCGATGCGCCGGAGGACATGCCCGATCTTTCACCGGGAGAATTCTTCCCCTTTGTGATTACAATTACCAATTATGGTTTGATCACCGCCAATAATGTGAGTCTGAACTTTACCGATAGTGGCCCGTATGTATTTAGCTATCTGTTTGATGAGATGGATCTGCCAGCCCAGTCCAGTATACAGATTCCGGTTATTATGGAACTTGATCCCGATGCAGGCGACAAAAGCAATCCCCCCTGCTGGTATTACGTTGAAGTACCTCATGAATATGAGTGTGGTCCTTTTACAGTAACAGGGGTGGCCAAAAAAATGTATTGGCTGGGAGGCCCCCACTGCAAAGGGTCAGATCTGGTTGGTCAGCCGGGAGGAGGAACTTCACCAGGCGCGACATCTGGCGGTGGCCAGGGTGCAGCGCTTGTGGGCTATTTTGCCGGGTGCGATTGTGCCTTTGAGCAAATAGAATTTATTCTCTCTTGTGGGTTGTGCAACATTCCTCCCGTAGGAGCTTTGTGTATTCCCTACAATATTTACTCTTGTTTTACCGGTGTATATCAAGGTTGTTATGGCAATGTAATGCAACTCAGCTGTGCTGAAAATGTAGTACGTTGCAGCCCTGACCCTTACACTTCTGCTGCTTTTTGCCTTTACGATCTGGTTAACGATCCCTGCCTGCTCGGAGGCCCCCCCGGAGGACCCGGAGGGCCAGGAGGCCCGGGAGGTCCGGATGACAAGGGCATCATTGCAGATTGTCCTTATACAACCGACCCCGCCACGCGTGAAGCCTTAAGAGGGCTTCAGGGACAGGCAGAGTTACTTCTTGAACTGCAGGAAATTGCCATTTCATGGGCTTATGAATTGTATGGAGACTCCGTATGGTTTGAAGCTCCCGAAGCCGAGCTTCAGTATTTCTGGGATTACCTGGAAACCCTTGACCTTGACGGCCATATAGTGCTCACTCCTGAACTCATCAACCATACTCCCACAAACATCACCCAGAATCAGCTGATTTCATACATTCAGCGCAGAAACAATACCGTGGACATGGAAAATGAGCTGGACTATGATGAAACCAACGTGGTTGATATTGCACGCATTGATTCTCTCAATCAGCGTACCCATGAGATCGAACTGGAAATCCAGTCAATGGGCTACATCGATTCTTATGATATGCTGGAAGATTTGTTCACCAACCTGCACCAGATTTACAGTGGAGCAATTGTACCTATGAAGAACAAAGAGGTGGCGGAAGAACAGCCTGGCACCAAAAACTCGTCTGCTGCTGTATGTGCCCGGGTTACACTCCAGTTCTCCCAATCTCTAACCATGACCCGTGAAGCTTTTCAGGGAACCCTTACGCTCTCCAATGGCAGCGAAACCGACGCCATAGAGCAAATCCATCTTGACCTTGAAATCCTTGATGAAAATGGTGTAAACAGCAACCATCTTTTCGAAATTGTAGTACTCTCAATGGATAACATTTCGGGAATAGATGGTGGAGGTATTGTTGAGTCAGGTGAGAGCGGCACTGTAGTAGTGCAGTTTATCCCCACACAGCAGGCGGCACCTACCCACCCTGTATTTTATAGTTTCGGTGGAAATTTATCGTACATGGATCCGTTTGCACAGGACATGGTAAATCATTTTCTGTACCCGGTTACATTGCAGGTAAATCCCAGCCCCGATCTCTATATCGACTATTTCATGCAGCGCGACATTCTGGGCAATGATCCCTTTACCGATGTTATCGAACCCAGCATACCCGCAGAACTGGCAGTTATGATCAACAACCAGGGTGCAGGAACAGCCATGAGTGTTAATATTGAATCGGCTCAGCCCGAAATCATAGACAACGACAAAGGGCTGCTCATCGATTTTGAGATCATTGGTTCCAACCTAAGTGGCGAACCCACTCAGCTGGGCTTGATGAATATTGACTTTGGTGACATTGGTCCGGGCGAAACAGCAATAGGACAATGGTGGTTTACCAGTACGTTGCTGGGTCATTTTATCAACTATGAGGTTTCTATTGTACATCTCAACAGCTACGACAACCCCGACCTGAGCCTGGTAAGCGAAGTGAATGTACATGAGCTTATCCGCAGCGTCCGGGTGTATGGCGATGCCGACGATGGCATTGACGACTTCCTGGTCAACAACATCCCTGACCTTAACGACTATCCTGATCATTTGTATTACTCGCACGGAGGTTCTGATCCGGTATTTGTGGCTGAATCGGCCCACACCGACGGAGATGTAACCCTTGATAATCTTACGGTAGAACTTACGGTGGAATCCTCTTCTTCCGGCTGGAATTATGCACGCCTCCCGGATCCGGGCAATGGTAATTTCCGGATTGTAAGCTGTACCAGGGAAGATGGGCAGGAAATTCCCCTTAAAAACATCTGGCTCACGCATGTGCGTATTCCCGATGGAGGCATGCCAATATATGTAGACAACATGCATCTGCTGGATATTTTCAGCGCTCAGGAGGAAATGAATTATACCGTTGTGTTTGAGTTCATTGAGCAGGATCTGCCGGCTGTTACCGAGATCAATGGTGTGCCTGAAGGTGTTGCTGACGATCCGGTTACCCAACTTGAAGTGGTATTTAACAAACCCATAAACCCTGAAACCTTTACTTACGAAGATATGACCCTTCGCAACCAGGGAGGAGATAACCTTATGGATTCACTGGTAACGATAGATCAGCTGGATGATCATAAATTCGAAGTGGATCTCACGGGCAAAACAGATCTGTTCGGTCTTTACAGCCTTATAGTGCAGGCTGCCGCTATTCAGGATATCTTTGGCAATTCAGGCGAAGCAGGCAAGCAGGTATTCTGGATTCAAGGGATGAATGTACCGGCCATCATCCGGTTCTTCAATTATCCGCAGGAATCGGAAGAAGCCATCGACTCCATGTATGTGTACTTTAATATGCCTCTGGTGGCAAGCACATTTACTGCCGATCAGATTACAATAGTCATGGCAGGTGGAGAGGAAATCAATTCCGAAGGTTTAGATGTGACTCAAATCGATCAGCTGGGCAAATTATTCAGAATCAGTGGTCTTGCACCTCTCAACCAGGAAGAAGGGATTTATGAGCTTACGGTGAAGGTAACTGAAATAACCGGAGAAAGCGGAGAAAACGGTTTCATGAATCAATCGGTACAATGGGTCATTGGCGATGAACCCGATTTCATTGCTGATGCCGGACCCGATGGAGAGATATGTGCTTACGACAGTTTCAGTCTTGCCCAGGCGTCTACCAATGCCTTTGACTCATCCTGGAGCGGAGGCGACGGATTCTTCTCTGAAGAAGATGAAGTTGTGTTCTATACACCGGGCAGCACCGATATTGCTGCAGGAGAGGCAGAACTTTGCCTTACAGCTTACGATTCCGAGGGCAATCCTGTGGCTACCGATTGTATGCTGTTGACCATTCATCCTACTCCTGAAGTTTCGTTGCCCGATTATGAACCCGTATGCATCAATACCCCTGCTTTTGAGATTACAGGAGGGACACCTGAAGGAGGTAACTACTCCGGCGATTTTCTTGATGAGAACAATATGTTTGACCCAATTGCAGCCGGCCCCGGTGTTTATACATTCATTTACACCTATATATCCGCAACAGGTTGTACAGGTTCTGATACGACGGAGATTACTGTAAATACACTGCCTGAGTTTGACTGCCCTGCCTTCGAACCAGTATGCCAGGGCAGTGATGCAGTTGAATTTGCAGGCCCGGGAGTCTATATCAACAGCGACGGAGAAGAGGTTACTACTTTTGAACCTTATGAACCAGGCATCTTTGAATTCACCTATCTCGAAACCAATGAGTATGGCTGTGCTGATAGTTGTTTCTTCAGCATTGAGGTGCTGCCACTGCCCGCGGGAATCTCTGCCATTTCCGGACCAGAGGAGGTTTGTCAAGAATCAGCATCGGTGCTATATACCATTGAAGAAACAGAACATGCAGAAAGCTATATCTGGACCCTACCCGAAGGCGCAACCGGCGAAAGCAATACCCACAGCATAGAGGTAGATTTTGGCCCCGATGCGCAGTCTGGACAAATCAGCGTTCAGGGAGTGAATAATTGCGGAACCGGTATTGCGGCGGTATTGGATGTCACCGTAAATGATATACCGGAAACTCCTGTTATCACCCTGCTGAATGATAATGTTCTGGAATCGGATGCTCCCGAAGGCAACCAGTGGTACAACCAGGATGGAATCCTTGAAGGTGCCACAGGGCAACAGTATGTGGTTACGGAAGATGGTGATTATCACGTGGTTGTTACCTTAGAAGGATGCATCTCTGATATGTCGAATGTAATAACCGTGATTGTGACCGGTATTGATATTACAGAATTTGATGCAGACTTAAGGGTTTATCCCAACCCATTTGCCAGCGAACTTGTATTTGAATATGATAATGCAGCCGCCAGCATAAACTACGAAATCATGAATCTGGCGGGTCAGGTGGTTTATTCAGGCTCTTTCTCCGAAAAAACCACCATCAATACAGCACACTTTGTACCCGGCTTTTACGTGATAAAGTTTGAAGATGGTACAAACATATCATTCAGGAAAGTAGTAAAGGATTAAATCCTGCTTCTCAGCATTCCTGATCAATAAAAACTCCGGGATTCCTCTGCTTTATGGCAGAAAGAATCCCGGAGTTCTTTGTGTTTCTGATATTTAAAAACTAATAGAGCAACTCAGTTGCCCACCCGGGTCAGGAAGCTATACAAATCCTCTTCGGGTTTTAGTTTGAGCTTTTTTCTGAGGCGCGATCGGCTGATATAAAAGCTGGAGGGTTGGATATTGAGCATCTCAGCAATTTCTTTGGTATTGAGTCCGATTTTCAGGTAGGCACACAATCGCAAATCGTTGCTCGAGAGGTCTGGAAATTGTTCTTTGAGCTTTATGAAAAACTCCTGGTGCAACTCATCCATTTGAATTTCAAAGGTTTTATCCTCATTTTTTAAATAAGAATCCAGGATCCGCTGCATCTCACCCCATTTCCTATCGAATAAAACAGGATTTTGCTGGGCTTTCTCACATTTCTCTTTCAGGGAAAGCAACAGACGGTTTTTTTCCTCGTTATCTTTGGCTTTGTTAGCCAATTCAATGGTTTTGGTTTTTAGTTGCTGCTTCAATTGATCATATTCTGATTGCATTCTCTTTTTCTCCAGCAACATAATTTCCTGCATGTGCTTCTCCGTTTGTTTTCTCAGTGACTTTTGCTCTTTCAGCAGCATCTTTTTCTTCTGTTCCTTGAGAGACACTTCTTGCCAGTAAAAAAGAACATACATTAACCCCGCAAATACCCCTGCGTAAAAAAGATAAGCATACCATGAAAGATACCACGGAACCGTGATGCGAAAATTTATTTCCTGCTTATCTGCAACCTGTTCATCAATACGGGCTCTTATCAAAAGTTTATAGGCTCCATGTCTCAGGCTCAGTAACTCAAATGAATTGCTTTCGCCCCATTCACTCCACTCCCCGGAATCCTGTAATTTGAATTGATATTCAACATGATGTTGGTTGGGAACAACAGTTTCAATAAAAATATTATTTAACCGCGAAGGTACTTTTGAACCGGGATACAACAATACTCTTTCATGATTATTGAAGGCTTCAAATTTTCGCAGGGTAAGGGTATAGTTCTCCGCTTTGTCCTTTTTCTCCATGACCAGATATCTCAATGCAAATCCATTGTAGACAGGAAAGAAATCATAATCAGGATGCAGTGCAACGGGTAAATAGACACCTGCCAGCTGGTCTTCAATCTGAGGATAAATCCGGGATTCGTCTTTAAGAATAAATTCTTTTTGTTCGCTATCAAAGGTGTATCGGAATTGTTCTGTAAAAACATGAATTCCTGAATCATTCTTCAGTAAAAAGGCATCTTTACCTTCGAATATCTCTTTGGGGAAGATCAACCTGTCAACAGGGTTCAAATCTTCATCCAGAACCGCCCTGATGACTCCAAAAGTGGGGATATTAATCCAAAGAATATTATCTCCTTCTGCTATCAATTGATTGCAGGAACCATATATCAGATCCATTTTCCGAAGGAAAACCAGATCTCCTTCCGATTTTTGATAAATGGAAATCCCGTTGTAATTTCCGGTAAGGACATAATCTTTGTAGGGTACGATGGTCCATACTCCTTCCTGAATGCCGATTTTTTCCACTTTATTTCCCTCTACAACAAACAAACCTTTATCATGCCCCATAAGCAGTTTTTCGTTGATCAGTTCCAGGGTCCACACCTGACCTTCTGTATCGGGGATGAGTTCAAACCTGAAAAATTCCTGGTCATTATTTAAATCTTCCCATCGGGAGCGATACAAGCCCTGGTTGGTTCCCAGGTAAAAAATCTCATCCTTTAAAATGGCAGTATAACCGGTGCCAAAATCACCTCTGTAATCATAAAAGGTGGTGAAACGGCTTCTTAGATCCAATGACGATACTCCATAATCCATACCCAGCCAAATTGTTCCTGCATCACTATAGTGCAAGGATAAAACCGTATTGCTTGGCAATCCCTTCTGTCTGTTAACATGATGAATGATTTCACCCTCCAGATTGGAAATATAAAGGCCTTTAAGAACTGTGCCGAAAGCAACATGGTTATCCCCTAACGGTTCAAAGCTGAACACTTTGGCTGTTTTGAGTTTTTCGGAAAGTTCATTCCTAACGGGTTCAATATTACCATCTTTGAACAAAAACAAACCTTCATCCCGGGCAACGATCACTAGTCCCTTCCCAACCCTATAGATACCAGCAACCTCCGATTGGATACTCACATTAAAGTCCAGTTCCTTTTTGAGGGAAAAATCCTCAAAAACAAAGACTCCGTGCTCTTTGTCAAAAAAATACAATCTGTCATCAACCCGATAACTTCCCATAAAAACAGATGGAGCAGCTATTTTCAGCAACTGCTCATTTCTGTAAACATAGATGCTTTGAGAGGAAACAAACAAAGCATCCTTACCCATCAGGTGAATGCGCCAGAATTCTTCATTGATATCCTGAAGGTCTTCCTCAAAAGGGTACAAAGAAGTATATTCAAAACCACGGTACCTGGTTTTTCTCCATACTCCAAAATCAAGGTCAGATCCGGTATACATCAACGAGTCGTTGATTACTTTCACAGAGCGTGTAAAACCTTTGCTTCCGCTAAAAGTATTCCAGTTTTTGCCATCGTATTCCAGAAGGCCCCTGTCGGCAGCCATATATACAATACCATTGGGAGCAGATGCAATACTCCAGATTTTTCCGGTATTATAATATTCATTAGGAGTAAAACTTTCAAGGGGAGGTACCCCTTTTTCCGGGAGCATCTGACCCATTGCCACGACCGCCCGGCAAGAAATCAGCAAGAAATATAAAATGGACTTTTTCAACGTAATGAAAAATGTTTATAAATAAAACCTATCGCAAATTAACAAAAAAAAGCCGCCCTTTTACAGGCGGCTTTCATTTTTTTGGCAGTGTATTATTTTACCACCAGTTTTCGAACCTGAATGGCTCCATCATAATCCAGCATTCTAATCATATATATGCCTTGCCTCATGTCTCCTGTTTCAAACACAGAAGCATTTTGAGAAGACAGAATCAGTTTACCGGTAAGATCATACACCTCGATCAGTTCAACCTCTGCACCTAAACGAACATCACTTCCCTGGTTCACAGGGTTAGGATATACATTCAGTATATTCTTCTCAATGGTTGCTACAGAAGTCGGATTTTTGAAGAAATACAAGTTATCCAGGTAAATGGTTTGTGTACCATCTCCTCCATCAAACTTAAACTGAATCAGTTCAGTCATATCCACATTGGTAAAATCTGATAGTGGAATATCATAGCTCACCCATTCTCCTGGTGTTATGGCCAGTGCG
>SLPR01000523.1 GCA_007131895.1 Bacteroidales bacterium
GACAGGTTAATTTCCCCTGGCTACATCTTTTCAATCTCTTCATTGCTTAAACCCGTATTTCCGGCAATTTCAGCAGGAGACATCCCCGATTTTTTCAGTCTTTTTGCGATTTCTCTTCTTTCTTTGTTTTTACCTTCCTCCCTGCCTTCTTCCTTTCCTTTTGCCCACCCTTCAGCCAATGCTGCTGATAACAGGGTTTTTTCCGAGCTTATGCGATCCCGGTTTTTTTCATACAGCTGCTTTTCTTCTTTGCTCAGGGAAGCTTCCATTACATAGGTGATGGCTTTTTGTATTTCGGGTTGCTCTAACAACTCCGGGTCAATCATTTCGGTGCGTTCATTGATTTCGGTCATAAACCGCAGCCATAAAACCTCCAGTTTCTTTTGGGCAATGTTTTGGGCTTTGAATTTTTCCAGTTCAATAAAAACGAATTCCAGTCCGTGAAGGCGCTCGTTGCTGTCTTTCAGGTGCACCACAGCATAATGGTGGTAATATTCCGGCGATTGGGGAAGGTAAATGGCATTGATAAGGTTGATGGCGTAAACAATAGTTTAGCAAATAAACCCATTTCAGTTTAAAATAATTATATTGATGGCGGCGTTATGTTATAAAATGTTACAGGGAGGTTGGGTTATTAATTAATCGTTTGGGTTGCTGATTGCCCATTCTTCCTGATTCACCCTAAAACCCTGATACCATGAAAAGAATGATCCTATTAATCATGATGGCTTTTGTGCCGGGAAGTTTCAGCAGCCATGCTCAGCAGTTTACCCAAAAAGAAAATTTTGAAAAATGGCTGGAGGGGGAGTGGGTGCCATTGGACATCGGAAATTGCCAGAAAGATGAGCGAGTGCTGACTTTCCGCAACGGATATTTTACCGTATCTTCCACTTCTTTGCTTAGGTATGCTTATACTGTTTCTGATGCAATTCAGCAGGATGGCTATTGGGAGATGTATCTATCGGAGGCTATGGCATCAGGTGATGGGGGACAAAACTATTCCGAGATAGGGAATTTCGATGATTCACATGAAATAATCAGGGTGCAGATTTATTTTAGGGATGATATTTTGGTTTTGCTGCCCCATAAAGCAGAGGGAATAACTGCCGGTCAGGTTACCATGCCGGAAGCCTTTGTCAGAGCAGGTTCTCTTCCCGACTCGCAATACACTCCATCCGTTCAGTCTGTATTTGTTATTCCTGATGGGTTCACGGGGAGTGCCTGGATAGCCATGAATCAGCCTAAAGGGGAACCTTTTGCCATAAATAATGAAGGGCTGCCTGTATTAGAGTTGCCAGCATCAGGTTTGCTCAGGAGCCAGGTGCCCATCATGGCGGAGGCACTCGCCAAAAGGGAATTTGCCTTTTATTTTCACACTGACCGAACCGGGGATTCTCAGCCTATTCCTCATATCCATTACAAGTGTTTAGAGCTATTTCGGTCTGAAGGGTTTTCAAAGGAAGATATTTTAAATCACGGTTATCATCCGGACAAGGTTTACGTGTTGCATTACAGATATGATGTTCCTGGTCGGGAAATAATCAACGAAATGTTTGGCGAAAAGATCGAGGGGCAGGTGATGCATTTTCGGGTAGCCACGTTAAAAAATATGATTGAATTCAGAGGTTTTAGGTTGGGGCGGTGAAGCACTACACAGTTAAAAGGGGTCAGGGTATGACTACAGTTCATGCCCTGACTAAAACGCTGAATCAGGCAATTATTCTGGCGGGCTATCACAGTCTGTTTGTAATGACGCAATTAACGTTATTTACGTCACTACACTGACAAAATAAACGTAAAAATTGTCACTGAAGTAAGGCATATATTATCATCAGACTGGGGTCAAATTTTTATAAAGGCGGGAAATGTATTGTTTCGGCATTTCACACAATCCGAAACTCCGTGGCCATGCGGCTTTGGTGGGCTGCAATGGCTGAGAATATTTTTTTGAGCATGGTGCGGTCCAGCTCTGAGAGGTTTTGGGCGGGGATGATGTTGCCGGGTGTGTTGCCTGCATCCAGGTTGTGGAGCTGGTTGCGGATGCGCAGCAACATCAGGTAGCGCAATGCCTGGTTGAATTCTTCGGCTGTGCTTTGTGGCAGGATGTCTGCTGCTCGTAGTGCCGAAAGGCGCTCCATGGTGTTGCGTTCACTGATTCCGTATTTCAGGGCCCACAATCGCATGATACCTGTGAGGGCCATCAGGGGTTTTTTGATGTCAAGATATTCGGGCTGGGTTTCATCACTTTCAAAGGTTATTTGCCCCATTACATTGAGGGGAGGTTTTAGTGCGATGGTATTTTGTGCCAGGTTGTAAAAGAACTTGCTTTTGTCTCTGAACTCACTGATGCAGTACCTTTGCAGTATATTGGCAATCTCAAAATCGCCATAAACGGGCCTGAAGTCGAAGAACATACCCACATGCAGCAATTCTTTGGGGTTGGGGGTGTCAATCCATTGCGAAATCTGCTTTTTCATAGCACTGAGACTCTGGCACCACTGTGGATTCATGGCCATCACGTTTCCCACGCAAAAGGGATATCCTGCAACATCCAGAAGGGAGCATATTTTTTCGCCCAGTTGCAGGAAGTATTTCTTTACCGATGGTTGGTCATCATTTTCCTTTGGAAGGTAAACGATGGCATTGTCCTGGTCGGTGGCAAGGGATTGTTCGCGACGTCCTTCGCTTCCCAGGGCCAGGAAGACAAAAGGGGCGGGTGGCTCCCCGGCCTCTTTGATGGCCTGTTGGATGATTTTTTCCGTGATGGTGTCCGACATCCTGCTGATGACTTTTCCGCTGGTGGCAGCGCCCGCTCCGGTTTCTGCCAGGCGGGCCACCAACCGGGGGAGCTGTTGCATCAACACAGCAATTTCCTGCACCGAACCTGATTTTTGAATGCTGTTGATAAGGTATTCAGGGGTGTCGGTTTTCAACTCAGAAAGTGCCAGCAGGCTGATGTATCCGGGGCAACTCTTGTCGGTGGTTTTTATTACCACATAAGAAACCTTATGCTGCATCATCAGGGCAAAGGCATCCATCACCATTTCCTGATCTGAAACACTGATGATGGGGGCGCTCATGACCTGGCTCACGGGTGTAGCCGTTATGTCAAGATTTTTAGCTACCGCCCGGCGGCTGATGTCGCTGTGGGTAATCAATCCCACCGCCTCCTGGTTGTCCCCTTTTATAAGAACGATATCGGAATTGCGCATGGTCATAAGTCGGGCCGCTACTTCCAGTGAGGTGGACATCTCGCACAGTGGAGGTGTTTTCATAAAATCTTTTACCGGCTGAAGCAATACATTGGCCGATAGCTGCTGCTCCGCCGGTTGCTGTCTGAAGCCTGCATCGCGGCTCAGATGTTCGTAGGCATCGATAAGGATGCCATCGCAATACACTACTTTGTCGTGTACATCCTTTACGGGAAACAGGGAAACAATTGCCGGCAGAATGCTTCCATCGGCCCTTTTGATTCTCAATAGTTTTTCCCTGAGAAAGGTTCCTTCACTAATGGCACGGATTACCTCTTTCTTTTCGGGCCTGTCCACGAAGAGTTCCTGCACCAGCAGGTTTTTTAAATCGGCTTCGGATGCATAACCCAGCATTTCAGGGGTTTTTTTGTTGACTTCCACAAAGCGTGACCTGCGGCCAATGGTGCAACGAAACACGCCAATTTGCATGGTATCGGCGATGGATTTGAACTTCTCCATATTCAAATCCATCTCTCTTTCCACGTCGCGATGCCTCGATACGTCTTTGATGGTGTAGATGTAGCCATTCTTTCCTGCCATTTCAAACTCCGACCGGGTGATGATCACATCCACCATAAGTTTGTTTTTCTTGCGTATTTTGTGCTCTTTTACGATTTCCCCTCCCTCGCCCCGGGCACTGCTTTTGAGGTTGAGCAAACAATTGAGGCTGTTGAGAAACTGTTCGTCTTGCTCATCGGCTTCCTCTTGTGAAAAGCCCAGCAGGTTGAGCAGGTATGGGTTGCAATAGATGATTTCACCGTTTATGGCCATCAGCACTCCATCGGTAGAAGCTTCCACCAGTTTCTTATATTTCTCTGTGGTATCCCTTTGTTTTGCCTGGGCTTTTTGTCTTTGCTGTTCGGCCAGATAATTACGCCTTGCCAGGTAGCCGATAATAGCTGCAATGATGATGGTTATAAACAAAGAAATCCACACAACCTGCCGGGTAATAACCGTGATTTCGCTTTGCACATCTTCCACATAAATCCCCGTTCCCACTATCCATCCCCAGGGTTCATACAATTTTACATAAGAAAGCTTGGGAACAACTATCAGGCTGTCGTCTTTCCATTGCCATTTGTAATCTATGTATCCGTTACCCGCCATTTTGGCAAGGTTTGCTATTTCCACGAAAAATCTTTTTCCTTCCTGATCTTCATAGTCAGAAAGGATCATGCCCTCCATCGCGGGTCGGTAGGGATGCATGATCATGGTGGGGGTGGTATCGGTAATCCAGAAATAATCTTTGTTTTGCTCTCCATAGCGCATGCCACGGATTATTTCCCGTGCTTCTTTCTTTGCCAGGAGCACCTGCAGGCTGTCGGTAGTTGTTTCGTCCAAACGATGCATTATACTCCAGGCCGTGTTGGTAAGTTCCCGTATGGTTTCCCGCTTCTTGTCCATCAGATTTTCGCGATAGCCCGGTATGACATAGATGTAGATGGCTGCGAGAAACAGCAATATAGCGATGAGGGAGGGGAGGAGTATCCTGTTGAAAAAGCCTGTGTGCTTCATGGGTTTTAAGTAGGGTTATCTTTGATATAATCCTGAAACTTAACAGAAATCCTTGTAGGGATTGATATTGTGCAAAGCCATCAACAGGAGGATTTCCTGTCATGAGGTTCACAGTTTGGTATCCCGAAAAACATCTCAAAATCAGATATACTGACAACCGTGAGCGTTTTATTTTACATTCCCGGATTCACATATACAGGTTTGAGGGTTTGTCTTACAGTGTCAAAGATAATATATCCGCCAGGGTGCTTCCCCCGGGTAACTGCCGGACATATTACAGCTTTGTGATGCATCTTAACTTTTATGGTTTCCTCCTCGGCATGCGTCCATAATAATTTGTTAACCATGATGCAGCCGGGCGGGTGTGAATGTCCTAAGAAAGACATGCGGCAATTGTTGTCTTTCATAAATCGTAAATGCTCTTTGATCTCCAGTCCGTTGAAAGGGAACCATTTCCCAACGCCACTCATATCGGGATGAAAAAAGTGAGAGAAAAGGTATTTTCGATTGTCATCAATTAGGGTTTCCCATTCGTTAAGGGTTTGAAGAAAATCCATGTTTTCATCACTGAGCTGCGGAAGAATTTCATCCTGGTAAAGCCATACTCTGTTTTTTGTCATTTGCAATCTGTCGGCCAGGGTGAGTTCATACCAGTTGTCGGGCATCCTTTTCATAATATGATAAGAAGGCAGGCGCCGGGCGGTGAACAGATCGTGGTTACCTGCAACGACAATATCTGCGTTTTTTCTCAACAGGTCAATGCATGCATTGGCATCGGGCTTGTGGCCGTAAAACAGGGGGCTGAATCCGGTTATATCGCCAAGGCATACCACCTTGTCAATGTCCTGCATGGAATGGAATACCTTTTCAAGACTTACGATGTCTTCGTGAATGTCGGTGAGAATGGCAATTTTCATTGTAGTAGGTGGTATTAAGATGAATTATTAGGGTTGTCCTGCCTAGGGCTGTTTATGTGGAGAAACCTTTTGCCTTTTCTTTTTTCTGTGTCAGCAACGATACCACAATCACCATGGCAAACGACAGGGGTATGGATATAATGCCCGGGTTATCAAAGGGTATAGGAGCATTTTCCGGAAGCAAGCCATATCGTTCGAACATGCTGGGAGAAAGCAGGATTATCATTACAGAAGAAATTATCCCCGTTACAATGGATGCAGCAATCCCTCTGGAAGTGGTTTTCGACCAGAAAATCACAGCGAGGATAGAGGGCAGGTTGGCAGAAGCCGCTACTGCGAAAGCCAGTCCTACCAGGAATGAAACATTCATTCCCTGGAAAAGAATCCCGAGGATGATGGCAAAAATTCCCACTCCGAAGGCTGCCAGTTTTCCTGCCTTTACTTTTTGCCTGTCTGTCATCTGCACTTTCAGATACATATCCACAAAGTCATGGGCTATGGCTCCCGACGAAGCTACAATCAGACCGCTTACGGTTCCCAATACGGTAGCAAAGGCAATGGCAGAAACGATGGAAAAAATTCCTACACCAAAAGATTTGGCCAGCAATGGACTGGACATATTGCTGCTCTCCAGGTCGTTTACCCCTCCCACCATAGAACCTAAACCAAGATAAAGAGTAAGGATGTAAAAGAAGCCAATGGCAGCGATGGCCACGATGGTTGATTTCCTGGCTGCCCGCTGGCTTGGAACCGTATAATAGCGAATCAGGATATGGGGAAGAGCCGATGTACCGAAAAACAAGGCCAACATCAGGGACAGAAAATTGATCTTATCCCAGAAAGTACCGTCATCTCCTACTTTGAGCATAAGCCCGGGTTTGAGAACATTAGTTCCCGCTGTGGGCTGCTGATAAAAAACCGTTACCCTGTCTCCTTCAAAATCAAAAATGGTTCTCTTGAAAATCACCACTTCGCTCTCTTCCAGGACACTCAAAAATTCGAATGGACCCAGAGGGCCTGTTTCTTCAACTTCTTCTCCCTTATAGATGATTTTACTCATGTGTCCTACCTGGTAAAATCGTTCTTCTGATTTAGGCGCACCATTGTAAAGTCTTTCTCCTTCTGCTGTGAGGGTTATGCTGGGAGCTTCTGTAAGCAAGGGTGTGCCCGTTTCGGTTGTTGTAAGTCTGAACCATGTATCATAAGAGCCATCGTTTAGCATTACAAATACCTCATCGCCATGCTTTACCTGGCCGCTTATGTAAAACTGCTCACTTTCTATGGCAATAACCCTCTCATTGCTCAGGGTGGCAGGTATTTCTGCAAATTGATGGTAATCTTCAGTAGGCTTGAGACTGAATCCATTGTTGAGGATATAACCTGTGAGAATGGTAGCGAAGATTATCAGTAAAGCCCCTTTGATAAACTGCACAAAAGTGGTGGAGGTCATACCGGCGGTGGCCACAATATAAATTACGATGGCACCTACAATGGTAACACCGGCCCAGTGCGGAAGTCCGAGCAAAGGCACTACCAGGTCTCCGGCTCCCACCATCTGGGGAATGAGATAGAAAATGGAAACAATGAGTGTGCTGATGGATGCGGTAAGCTTGATGGCCCGTGAGTTGAATCTGGCATCAAGTGCATCGGTAAAAGTATATTTGCCCAGTCGTTTGAGCGGTTCGGCCACCAGAAACAATGCAACAACCCAACCTGCCAGATAGCCCACGGAATAAATAAAACCGTCGAATCCGGCATAGGCGATCATTCCTGAGATTCCCAGGAAAGAAGCGGCCGAGAGATAGTCACCCGCAAAGGCAACCCCGTTTACACCCCAGTGTATATTGCCTCCGGCAGCATAATAGCTGGCAGCAGATTTTGTTTTGGCTCCGAAATAAAAGGATAACCCCAGCACAGCGGCAACAAATAGTAAAAATATTACAATTGCCCAAACAGAAACGTCGTATATCATTTGCGGGCCTCTCTTTCCATTTTGTCTTCCATATGAGTGCAGACAAGACTGTATATAAAACCCATTACAATGGCCAGAATAATCAGTCCTATTCCGTAAACCACTGCCAGATTGAGGCCGGCAATAACTTTGATGCTTAAAAGATGCGTGTAACTAAGCCCGATTATTACAAAGCCCGCATAGATAAAGGCATAAACAAAGAAGAGAATCAGACCCAGCTTTGTTTTTTGTTTGGATGCATATTCCACTCCCAGGGGTGCAGCAGGTTCGTGTAGCATGTCTTTCCTTTTTTTCGTAAAAACTTATCCTTTGTTGTTGCGATGCAGAGAACTGTTTTCCTAAATCGACATTGCTAAATTAATGATTTTGTGAATTGTTTGGTTAATTATTTTTGGAATTTATTTGATTAAGAAGTGTTTTTTGGAGATTAACCAACGACAGGGTATCTGCGACAGGTTGTTGAATGAGAGCATGTATTTGGAATTATACCCTCAGTGATGGCGAAAGTCAGGCTATGACTGCAGTGCATGGCCTGACTATGGGTTTCCGGGAGGAGTATTCTCCTGAATTACATCTTTTCAATATCCTCTGAACCCAATCCGGTAATATCTGATATTTCCGCAATTGACATCCCCGATTTTTTCAGTCTTTTTGCGATTTCTCTTTTTTCTTTGTTTTTACCTTCCTCTCGACCTTCTTCCTTTCCTTTTACCCATCCCTGCGTCAATGCAGCAGAAAGCAATGTTTTCTCCGAGCTTATACGATCCCAGTTTTTTTCATACAGGTGCTTTTCTTCCTTGCTCAGCGAAGCCTCCATTACAAAATTGATGGCTTTTTGTATTTCCGGTTGTGCGAGCAGCTCAGGGTCAATTGTTTCTGTCCGTTCATTGATTTCGGTCATAAAGCGCAACCATAAAACCTGTAATTTCTTTTGGGCAATGTTTTGGGCTTTAAACTTTTCCAGTTCAATAAAAACAAACTCCAGTCCGTGAAGGCGCTCATTGCTGTCTTTGAGGTGTACCACGGCATAATGGTGGTAGTATTCCGGCGATTGGGGAAGGTAAATGGCATTGATAAGGTTGAGGGCATATACGGGTTTTAGGCTTCTGAACTCCACCTCTTTGTGGCTTTGGGTGACATATGCCCGGGAGGCGTTGAACAGCACCCGCTGTTTGAAGGCGGTGGTCCAGTTCATCTGCATTTCTACCAGGAATTGCCTGCCAGTATTGTCTTTGCACCTTACATCTACCGAGGTGAATTTTTCCAGAAAAGTTTCAGGAATCATTTCCGGGGATAGGTACTCCAGCTCAACGATTTCCTGTCCTTCAGGCAGGGGAAGCATAGAATTCAAAAAACTCCTGAGAATATCGGGATGTTCTCCGAACACCTTCTTGAATATCAGGTCGTTTTTCGGGTCTAAATACTTCATGGTGAATGTTTTTGCAAAGGTAGTGATTTTTTGAATATGTGGCTGTAAGGGGGGGAGGTAAATGTTGATTGATAAGCAATTAAGTATTGAATTATTTCCACTCAGAGTAAAAAAATCCAGGTATAACTTAATCCA
>SLPR01000453.1 GCA_007131895.1 Bacteroidales bacterium
GATATTGAAACTCACAAGGTGTTTTATGATAAACTAACTTTCATCTACCTTGAGATGCCCAAATTCAACAAAACCATTGATGAACTGGAAAACCGTTTTGAAAAATGGATGTATGTGCTCAAAAACCTTCCCAGACTCGATAGGATCCCTGAAAAACTAAAAGAGAAAATTTTCCTGAAATTGTTTGAAAAAGCTGAAATCGCAAAATTTAACCAAGAGGAGTATATGCAGTACGAAGAAAGTTTAAAATACTATCGTGATTTAAAAAATTCACTGGATACGGCGAGGGAGGAAGGAAAAGAGGAAGGACGTCAAGATGAAAAACTTGACATTGCAAAAAAGCTTAAGGAACTTGGTATGCCACCCAATGAAATCCGGGAAATTACCGGATTGAGCCGGGAAGACATAGAACGGCTGTAAATATCAGAAGGTCATGAACGGTAGTCAGTTCCGCCCCTTCCTTGGTCACTTGCTGTTGAGGATTAGAGCCCGGATTACCTCCCCTCAAAAAAATTACTTTTCCCGCAAATCAATCAACAAACATTTCCTTATTTAGACTCATTACAAATAGGGCTCAAGTTCCATTTTTTGTCGCTAAGTGTGCCAAAAATGCAATATATTCGCATAAACTTAAATTATTTGAGCTATGCGAAAACTTACCCTATTATTATGTTCCATATTTGTTTTACTTATTGCACTGCAATCCTGCAACCAGGCGGTACCAGAAACTGAAACATGGGAGTCGGAGTGGCTGGGACAAACCAAACAGGAAGTAATTGACAATGCCGAAGAGCAGTTTCAGGGCTTCAGCAGAACCATGATGGAAGTCACCTATCGCTATCAGGAACTTTACTGGGCCGGTATGGATGAAAACTGGGAGTATGCCGAATACCAGCGCGAGCATATAGAAGAAGCCCTCGAGCAGGGGTTCGTCAGAAGACCAGAAAGAGAGCTATCATCCAGGCAATTCATGAATATTGTATTGCCCGATATGGAGAAGGCCATAGAATCCAAAAGTTCTGAAAGATTTATGGAGTCTTTCACGCAACTTACCAATACCTGCAACACCTGCCATCAGATGGAAGAAGTGGCTTTTATGACAGTGGCCATTCCTAAAAACAGAAATACGGTAATTTATTTCTGAAAATCGAGAATATTAAAAGAACAGGCTTTATGAAATTAAAGCCTGTTCTTTTGTTTTTCACACCCTGGTTATTTTGAAAGATTATGAATAAGGCTACACCGTTGCAGAAGAGGTTTTTTTTTATAATTTAGTCCCATCAAATTTTGCTTTTTTTTTGCAAACCCCATAAACAACAGTTCTTTAAAGTCTAACAAGCGCAAAATCAGCAAAAAGGCACTTCAATTCCGAAATAAAAACGGAATCAATTGCATGAAAAATCTCACTGAAAATTGTGAAAACATAAACAACACATGAAGAAAAGTCACCAGAAAACTCAAAAAAGCAGAGAAAAACGTTCAGTTTTTTCACCTGTTTTTGTATCAGGCATAATGGCCGTCATTATTTTTTTATCTCTGAGTTCTTTCCTTGCATCTGACAATGAGCAGCCTGCAACAGATACCATTGAACCGGAAATGGCAGAAGTTGAGGTGGATACCTTACCCTTAATGGAAGAGGAGCCATCAGAGGAAGATGCTGTGGTTGAAACACCTGCTGAGAACGACTTTGTCAGAGGTGAATATACCCAGCAGCAAATCAGGAGAGGCGAAAGGTTGTTTAACGGTTTGGCACCTTTTCAGAGTGGCATGCACGATTGTGCATCTTGCCACTACACCTCTGCCCAGCAGGAAATCAACTGGAACCCTGCCGCATGGGAGCTTGCAGTTGTATGGGAACAAGACCCGGATTACAGCATCATGGATATTATGAACAATCCCGTTTCCATGCGATTGATGGAAGACCATGCCGGGATGACCATAACCGCTGAAGAACAACATTTGCTGGAGGCATACTACACAAAGCTGTCTGAGGAAGGACCAGCCCGGCTTCAGGCCTATCCTGTAAGATCTGCTATTTTCTGGGGAATGGGCTTTCTGATGTTGCTGGCTGTGGTGGATTTGATTTTTACCCGAAAGATACCCTTTAAAGCTGTTCATTTTGTGATCTTGTTTGTAGGTATAGCCGTTCACGGACAGTTTGCCATGGCCGAAGCCCAGAACTTAGGCCGTACGCAGAACTACGCTCCAGATCAACCCATTAAATTTTCACACCTTATCCATGCCGGCGAAAACGAAATTGATTGCCAATACTGCCATTTTACCGCCAACTACAGCCTATCGGCCAATATACCATCCAACAATGTTTGTATGAATTGCCATAACGTGGTAAGAAGCGGAACCCTTTCCGGAGCCTTTGAAATCAACAAAATACATAAAGCTGCCGAAACCGGCCAGCCCATTGAATGGATCCGGGTGCATAAATTACCCGACCACAGCTTTTTCAGTCATGCGCAGCACGTAAATGCAGGCAAACAGGATTGTGCCAACTGCCATGGCCAGGTAGAAACCATGCATATTATAAAACAGGTTGAAGACCTTTCTATGGGATGGTGCCTCACCTGCCACCGCGAAAGCAATGTAGACTTTCTTGATAATCCCTATTTTGAAATTTACGAAAGACTACACGATAAGATAAGAAATGGTGAAATAGACGGTGTAACCGCTGCAGAACTGGGTGGTGAAGACTGTATGAGCTGCCATTACTAAAGGTAAAGCTATCCTCATTTTACAGGGTATTGCTGTCCTCAGTCCCAACACAAACACCAGATAATAAGTAATTGATAATTGAATACAATCCCAATGGAAAAAAAATACTGGCAAAGCATAGAAGAAACGCAGGCGCATTTTAAACCGCAAGCAGAAGAGAAAGAAGCTTCTATGATTGAAATTCTGGCCAACGAAGCCAATGAAAAGGCTGCATCACGCCGTGATTTTCTTAAGTGGTGCGGCATCAGCTTTTTCTCTGCCACGGTTATCTCAGCTTGTGAAAATCCGGTTAAAAAAGCCATTCCTTATCTCCATCAACCTGAAACAATCACTCCCGGAAAAGCCAGCTGGTATGCTTCTTCCTTTGTGGATGGCAACCGGTTTTGCAGTGTGCTGGTTAAAAACCGTGATGGCCGACCCATTAAAATCGAAGGCAACGATCTGTGCAATTTCACCGGTGGTGGCACCAATGCCATTACCCAGGCATCGGTACTGAGTTTGTATGATGATGGGGCGCGTTACAAATATCCCACCAAAGACGGCGAAAAAATCAGTTGGGAAAAGGCCGATAAAGCCATCTTAAAGGCACTGAAAGAAGCTGCTGATAAGGGTAAAAAGTGTTATCTGCTCACCCCTACCCTCATGAGCAGAAGTACAACAACCATTATCGAATCTCTCAAAACCAGATACCCGGCCCTGGAATTTGTAAGCTGGGATGCTGTGGGTTATTATGCCATACGCGAGGCGCACCTCCATACGTTCCAAACGGCCGCCATACCCGATTACCGATTTGACAAGGCTGACCTTATCGTGAGTTTCAGCGCTGATTTCCTGGCCACCTGGCTGGCACCCGTGAGCTTTGCCCACCGCTATGCCACAACCCGCAGATTGTCGGAAGAGAAGAAAACCATGTCGCGCCACATTCACTTTGAGGCAAGCATGTCGGTTACCGGCTCCAATGCCGATGAGCGCATTCCGGTAAAACCTTCCGCAGAGCTGGAAATCATCATGGAACTGTACAACGAAATGGCTGCCCTTACCGGAAATCCTGTTTTCAGTTCGCCCGCAACCCATTACGACACCAAAGCCCTGGCACAGGAAATTCTGGACAGCAAGGCCAAAGCTCTTATCGTATGCGGACATGACAACCTGAAGGCACAAATTCTCATCAACGCCATCAACCACATGGCCGAATCCTATGGCAACACCCTCGACAACCGTAAAACCCTCAACATGGGCCACGGTAATAAGGAAGCCATGGAGCAGATGATAGAAGCCATGGAAAACGGGAATGCCGAATTGGTGATGTTTTATAAATCCAATCCGCTTTACAATCACCCCGAAGCAGCAAAAATAAAGGCTGCCATGGCCAATGTGCCTGTTACTGTTTCCTTTGCTACGGCAAAAGATGAAACGGCGAAAGCATGCACCTACATTTTGCCCGACAATCACTACCTGGAATCCTGGGGAGAGGTTATGCCGGTATGGGGAACACATGCGCTCATGCAACCTGTGATGCAACCCATATTCAACACCCGCCAGTTTCAATCCTCTCTCCTGGCATGGATGGAAGAAGACACTGACTACCATAAACATATTATGAACTATTCCGAAAGGGTACTTTTCCCGCGGCAAAATCAATTTCCCGACTTTCAGCAATTCTGGATGCATACCCTCCAGGCGGGTATACTGGAAAATGATGAAGTTCTTTCTTTCAATGCCAACCTGCAAAGTGGAGTTACTTCCGATGCAATAGCACAGCTGAAAGCGCAAACCGCGCAGGCTTCACAATTACAATTTTCTGTAATGGAAGATGTAAAAGCTGCCGACGGCAGTTATGCCAACAACCCATGGTTGCAGGAGCTACCCGACCCCATCACCAAAATAAGCTGGGACAACTTCGCTGCTATTTCACCCCGATTTGCAGAAGAAAACAATCTCAAGGATGGTGACAGGATAACAATCAACGGACTCGAAGTTCCAATGATTATTCAGCCCGGGCAGGCATATGAATCGATTTCTCTGGCATTGGGTTACGGACGTGAACACGCTGGCAAAAGTGCCGACAAGGTCGGTGTAAATGCTTTTGCGCTTTTGAACACAAACCCATTCCCCTGGAATGTGGAAAGCTGGGAAAAGAACGGAAGCGGCTATGAGTTTGCCCGTTCGCAAACCCACCACAGCATGGAAGGACGGCACATTGTGCGCGAATCCAACCTGGATAAATACAAAGAGAATCCCAAAGCCGGTAACGAAATCAGGGACTACCATCTCAAGCATATGGTAACCCTTTATCCGGAGCAGAAATTTGAGGGCCACCATTGGGTATTGATGGTAGATTTGAATGCCTGCAACGGTTGCAGTACCTGTGTGATTGCCTGCCAGGCTGAAAACAATACTCCGGTAGTAGGAAAACAGGAGGTTAAAAACCGCCGTATCATGCACTGGATGCGCATCGACCGCTATTATACCGGCGAAGCAGAAAATCCGGGGGTGGTATTCCAGCCCCTGATGTGCCAGCATTGCGACAATGCTCCCTGCGAGAATGTTTGTCCGGTGGCAGCCACCAATCACAGCCACGAAGGGATCAACCAGATGGCTTATAACCGCTGCGTGGGAACCAAATATTGTATCAACAACTGCCCTTACAAAGTAAGGCGCTTCAACTGGTTCCGCTATGCCATGAACGATAAATTCGACTTCAATATGAATTCTGAACTGGGCCGTATGGTACTCAACCCCGATGTTACAGTACGCGAGCGGGGTGTGGTAGAAAAATGTTCTTTCTGCATCCAGCGTATCCAGGATGGAAAGCTGAAAGCCAAAAACGAAAGACGTAAACTTAAAGATGGCGACATCACTCCTGCGTGTGCCGGAGCGTGCCCATCGCAGGCCCTGGTATTCGGCGACCTGAATGATCCCGACAGCCGTGTTGCCCAACTCATCAAAGATCCCCGCAATTATCATCTGCTGGAAGAGTTGCATACATTGCCCACAGTGGGGTACATGACGAAAATCAGGAACAGGAAGGGCTGAGGTTGAGGCTGAGCGGAGCGAAGTCCCGCGACCGGAAGGAAGCGGGATTGAGGGTGAGGTTGAGAAATTAAAATATAAGTTTATAGATGCGGTTTAAGTTTTTTTTAAAATGGTTAAGATGAAAGTTCTTTCAAAAACATAAGCCGTAAAAACAAATCAAACACATATGATAGCTAGTAGTATCAGATGGCCCATGGTAACGGGCGACAAAAGCAGCCAGGATATCACCAACGAATTGTTGGCGCCCAATGAAACCAAACCGGCATTATGGTGGTATATAGGCATGACCCTTGGTACCATTTTCCTTGCCTATGGTGCATGGGCTTTTTATATGTCGATTGCAGTGGGAATAGGAACCTGGGGCCTTACCAACAGTGTGGCCTGGGGCTGGGATATCATCAACTTTGTATGGTGGATTGGTATCGGACATGCCGGTACTGCTTTTACCATATTCTTTCTGGTGTTCCGACAGAAATGGGGGGCTTCCATCAACCGAACAGCCGAAGCAATGACCGTTTTTGCGGTGCTCTGCGCGGCGCTTTTCCCGCTTCTGCACATGGGACGTCCGTGGATGGCATTTTTCATCATGCCCTACCCCAACACACGTCTGTTGTGGGTTAACTTCAACTCCCCTTTGTTTTGGGACGTACTGGCCATCAGTACTTACTTGCTCATGTCCATCACTTTGTGGTATTTCGGAATGATTCCGGATTTGGCCACCATGCGCGACAGGGCTAAAAACAAAGTTTCACGAGCTGTATACGGTTTCTTTAGCATGGGTTGGAATGGTTCGATGATTTCTTTCAACCGCCACGAAACTTTGACCAAGATACTGGGTGGACTGGCTGCGCCACTGGTTATTTCGGTACACACCATTGTGGCTCTGGACTTCGCTGTGTCTATCCTGCCGGGCTGGCATGCCACCATCCTGCCACCCTACTTCTTTGTAGGGGCTATTTTCTCGGGCTTTGCCATGGTACTTACCATCATGATTCTCATGCGCAAAGCTTTCAAAATTTCTGACTTTATCACCACACAACACCTCGACTCCATTGCCAAGGTGCTCAAATACGGCAGTATGGTTATTGGGTTAGCATACGCTATTGAGATATTTATTGCCTGGTATTCAGGTGTTGACTACGAAATATATACATTCTTCAATGCCCGTGCTACCGGAACATTCTCCACAGCCTTCTGGATTATGGTATTCTGTAATGCCATTGCACCCCAGATATTCTGGTTTAAGAAGGCCCGAAGAAACATTGCAATCCTTTTTGCAGTGTCCATCATTATCAACATCGGAATGTGGTTTGAAAGGTATATCATTATGATCTCTTCTCTGGCTCAAGACTTTTTACCCTCAAGCTGGACTGCCTACTCTCCCACCCTGGTAGATATTGGCATTTACGTGGGAACGTTTGGTATTTTTATTTGCGGTATGCTTTTGTTTATCAGATACATCCCCATAATAGCCATTAACGAGATAAAAGCTTTCAGAAAAGACAGCAATTAAAAGTGATACTAAGACATTAATATGTAACGATATGGCTCAAAAAAATATAGTAGCAAAATTCAAGGACGAGGGTAAACTGCTGAAAGCCCTTACAAGGCTCAAGGAAAACAAAGTTAACCTGATAGATGTCTATGGTCCTTTTGCCAATCACGATATTCTTAAACTGTTGACCCGCGAATCGCGACTGCCCTACATGTCAGTAATATTTGGTCTTGCAGCTATTGTTCTGACTTTTGGATTCTTGTATTATACATCTGTGATAGACTATCCTATTTCTTACGGAGGTAAACCCATTTTTAGTTTTCCGCCCATGGTGGTTGTTATCTTTTTTATCTGCATACTCGTTACCACCATCATGACGGTATTAACCTTCCATGCACGGGCAAAGATTTTTCCCGGAAAACCTTCCAGTCCCATAGATCCATCGGTAACTGATGATACGTTTTTCCTTGTATTAGATCAAAATTACAACCCGGAAGAAATAAAAGGATGGCTGCAGGAAGATGGAGCAGACGAAGTTACAGAAAAAGAAATTTAACCAACCAACACTGATGAATATGTACAGTTTAAAAAATATGGGACGCTGCCTGCTTAAGTTGAACCTGATTATTTTGATTCCCCTGGTAATGGTCTCCTGCGATCGCAGCAGGGAAGACAAAGGAAGGGAGTATTTCCCCGATATGGCACACGGTTATGACTACAAAACCTGGTCGGAGAACCCAGCCATGGAAGATGGACGTACCATGCGAAAACCCGTGGAAGGCACCATTCCCCGTCATATGCAGCCCTATCCATTTACAGCAGATTTTGAAGGCAGGGAGCTGGCAGGCCGAAACCTTACCAATCCTCTGAATATTACTCCTGCCATGCTGGAAGAAGGTCGTGAACTTTACAATGTATTTTGTGCGCAATGCCATGGTACAGCAGGAGACGGTCAGGGATGGCTGCATACCAGCGGCAAGTATGTTATCCCTCCCACCAGTCTTCTTGACGATGATATTATGGCTCAACCCTCCGGCGAAATTTACCATGTAATTAGCGCAGGCTGGGGAGTTATGGGAGAACATGGTTCACTCATCACACCCGAGCAGAGGTGGAAAATCGTAGCTTTCATAGAACAGATCATTCAGGAAAAGAAATAAAACAGGTATGATGGAAACTAATTACACCCCAAAAAAGAACATGACCCTGCTGTTTGCCGTTCTGGTACTCATTGGTATTATTGCCATAATCGTAGGTTTTATGAGTGATACCCAGCGTACCTGGGCCAACATTCTGCTCAACAACTATTACTTTATCACCATAGCCATGGGCGGATTGCTGTTTTACAGCATTCAGTACATCACCAATTCAGGATGGTCGGCTTTGTTTCAGCGGGTACCGCAGGCACTGGGCGGATTTCTTCCGGTGGGCGCAGTGCTGATGCTGCTGATGTATTTTGGCCTTCCCCAGGTGTATGAGTGGGCACAGCCCGATATTACAGAAACGGACAAACTGATTGCCCATAAGCAGCCTTTTCTCAATGTCCCTTTCTTCATGATCAGGCTGGTGCTTTACTTTGCCTTGTTCCTGGGTGTAGGATACATGCTGCGAAAATATGCCCTGTTGCAGGATCAGAACAATGATATCAAATACCATGAGAAGAGCCGCTATTTTGCACAGGTTTACATCTTTATTGGTGCAATCTTCTTCTCTTTCGCATCCAAAGACTGGATCATGACCATTGATTCGCACTGGTACAGCACTCTGTTTGGTTTTCGCAATATGATTATCAGCATGTATTATGGCTCCGCAGCCATTATTCTCATGATTCTTTTCCTTCGTTCACAGGGATATTTTAAACAGATTAATGATGCGCATTTTCATGATTTGGGCAGATATCTTTTCAGATTCAGCATAGTTTGGGGCTATTTGTGGTTTATGCAGTTCCTCATCTTATGGTATGCCAATATTCCTGAACTAACAGTGTATTACGAGCCCCGTTTCCTGGGCGAATGGCAACCCGTTTTTTATGGTGAACTATTTATTAATTTTGTGATCCCCTTCATTGTGATGATGAGCGACGAGGTAGGCAAAAAACCTAAAGTATTGCTTACCATTTCTTCCTTGCTGCTCGTGGGATTGTGGCTCAATATTTATCTGCAGATCATGCCAGGTGCCTACGGACCCATGAAGTTTGGGTTTATTGAAGTGGGAATGTGGCTGGGATACGCAGGATTGTTCCTGGGTGTTGTATTCATGGCTTTGGGTAAGGCTGCCCTTGTGCCAAAGAATCATCCTTATCTGGAGGAGAGCTTGCATCATCATATTTAGAAAGTGAAAAACTAAAAGGGAAAAGTGAATGGATGAGAGAGTAGAATTTACAGAATGCAGATTTCAGAATAGGAAGGTCAATTAATAGCACCACCCTCAACTCCGAAGGAGTGATAGGGTTATAGAAAAGCCTGCTCATGACAGCGCAAAGGAAGAGACGAAAGAGTTGGTATACAGGCAGGATTTTCCAGCCTCCGAAAGAACTGGAAGCATCCGGATGTTTTGAAGAGAAAAGAGATAAAAGGTGAAAGCAACGGACGCTGAGCCTGTCGAAGCGGAAATGAAAGGTGAAAAATGAAAGGTTAGGGATAAGAGATTGATAATTTGGGCGTTATATCTGCATAGCATGCAATTGAAAGAATTTAAAAACACAAAAACAATACTAGATGAAAAACCTACTTTTTATTGGCTTAATTATGCTGCTGATTTCTCCAGTTTCAGGACAGAGCGAGGGACAGGGGTATAACCGTGAGCAGGAAATCGGCATTGTGGAGAGACTCGATGAATATCTTCCCGATGACATTTACATCATTAATACGGAAGGAGAACGGGTAAACATGATGTCATTAATTGACAAACCCACTGCCATTGCCATAGTGTATTACCGCTGTCCGGGTATTTGCAGCCCCTTTATGAATTCTGTGGCCGAGGTGGTACAAACCAGCAGAATGGTTATCGGAGAAGAGTACCAAATTCTGAACATCAGCTTTGATCCTACCGAAGGGCCCACCCTTTCCAAGGGCAACCAGAGCAGCTACCACATGCTCATCGACAAGGAATTTGATCCTGAGGGATGGCGCTTTTTCACTACCGACAGCTTAAACTCACGAAAGCTTACTGATGCAGTAGGCTTCAAATACAGGAGACAGGGGCTTGATTTTGTGCATACTTCGGCATTGATTTTTGTAGCTGCTGATGGAAAAATCACCCGTTATCTTCATGGCACCTACTTTTTGCCCATGGATCTGAAACTGGCTGTAGTAGAAACCGCCGAAGGCAAATCGGGCCCCTCCATGAGCCGATTGCTCTCCTTTTGTTATTCCTACGATTCGGCAGGCCAGGGATACGTTTTTAATGTAACCAGAGTGGCTGGTATCATAATCCTGTTTTTTGCCCTCTCGGGCTTTCTGATTCTCATTTTCAAAAGCAATAGAAAATCAACAAATTAATCTAACTATACTATAATCAAGCAATATGTCAGCATCAACAGCAACAGCATCCGAACATGTGAGCTTCCTTGAATACAAAGGAAAATATAAGGGTATTCTGGGATGGATACTGTCAACAGATCACAAGCGTGTAGGGTTACTTTACCTTTATACCATGCTTGTGTTCTTTTCACTGGCAGCAACCCTGGGTCTTCTTATGAAGCTACAGCTTATAGCCCCGGGTTACACCATTATGGGTCCGCAGACCTACAATGCCATGTTTACCGTGCACGGGATCATCATGATTTTTGTCATTGTGGTACCTGGCCTGCCTGCAGTATTCGGAAACTTTTTCCTGCCTCTCATGATAGGAGCCAAAGATGTGGCTTTTCCCAAATTAAACCTGGCTTCATGGTGGATTTACATTATCGGAATTCTGGTAGTACTTTCATCACAATTTGTAGGAGGATGGCCTGACACTGGCTGGACCTTTTATGCACCCTACAGTTTCCGCACCCCTGCCAACGTGCTGCCTGCGTTGTTTGGAGCATTTATTCTCGGGTTTTCTTCCATTCTTACAGGTATCAATTTTGTTGTTACCATCCACCGCATGCGTGCCCCCGGAATGACCTGGTTTAAAATGCCCCTTTTTCCCTGGACTCTTTACGCAACAGCGTGGATACAGGTGCTGGCTACTCCGGTAATTGGTATCACCCTGCTGCTTACTGTAATGGAAAGAGTATGGGGTATTGGCATATTTGACCCCAACCTGGGCGGTGACCCCATTTTGTACCAGCATCTGTTTTGGATTTACTCCCACCCTGCTGTATATATTATGATTTTGCCGGGTTTGGGAGTCATAAGTGAAATTATACCGGTGTTCTCAAGAAAACGAATTTATGGTTATAAGGCCATTGTACTTTCTTCACTGGCTATTGCTTTTGTAGGATATTTTGTGTGGGGACACCATATGTTTACCTCAGGGATGAGTGGCAGAGCACTCTTTGCTTTCAGCTTCCTCACTTTCCTTGTAGCCATTCCTTCTGCCATTAAGGTGTTTAACTGGGTAGCAACCATGTACAAAGGGTCATTGAATTTACAAACTCCCTTTTACTGGGCAGTTTCTTTTATCTTCGTATTCATGGTGGGAGGTTTTAGCGGTCTTACCCTGGGTTCGCTTGCGGCAAACGTACATATTCATGATACACACTTTGTGGTTGCTCATTTTCATTTCATTGTTTTTGGAGGTACTGGCTTCTCATTTATGGCTGCATTGCACTACTGGTTCTCGAAAATGTTTGGCCGAATGTATGACAGAGGCTGGGCCAATACGGGTTGGGTAGTATTCTTCGCAGGATTTCTTACCCTTTACCTTCCTATGTTTGGTTTGGGAATGCAGGGAATGCCAAGGAGATACTATGATTACCTTCCTGAGTTTCATGCTGGAAACATCATTTCTTCCCTGGGTGCCATACTTATGATTGCCGGAGCGGCCATTGTTATTGTAAACCTGGTTCGTTCTGCCCGACACGGAGAAAAAACTTCGGAGAAAAACCCCTGGGGAGGCAAAACCCTTGAGTGGGAAACAGATACTCCTCCCACCTTTGAAAACTGGGAAGATATACCTTCAGTGGAAGAAAGACCTTACGAATATAAATAAAGCACCTTTATGGAAAAAAACACAGAACATACAACACACGTGCATCGGGACGATGAAGGCGACAAGCTGGGTATGTGGCTATTTATTTTCACGGAATTGCTTCTTTTTGGGATGCTATTCCTTATTTACGCTGTTTACCGGTTTAGAAATCCGGTGGCCTTCCAGCTGGGGGGCGAGGAACTGGATGTTTTTATCGGAACCTTTAACACCGTAATTCTGCTTATCAGTTCGGCAACAGTGGCCATGTCCATTACAGCCATACAGCGTGGAAACAAAAAACAGGCTTTAATGCTATTGGGTGTTACCTTATTTATTGCAGTAGTGTTTCTTGTAAATAAATATTTTGAATGGGGCGCCAAAATTGAATACGGTTTTTATCCGGGAAGCGAAGCCCTGATGGAACTGGGCCATGGTACCATTCTGTTTTTTGGATTATATTATGTAATGTCAGGCATACATGCCATCCATATTTTAATCGGTATAGGATTATTCATTTATGTCGTACGGCAGATTCAAACGGAAAAAATTCACAGTACAGATTACATCTGGCTCGAAAATACCGGTCTTTACTGGCACCTTGTCGACCTGATCTGGATATTTTTATTCCCATTGTTTTATTTAATTCATTAAACTCACGGATATGAGTGAAGAAAAACATCATATATCAAGCTATACCAGTCATTTTTTGGTTCTGGGGGCACTGCTTTTGCTAACTGCAGTAAGTGTTGCCGTTACCAGCCTGGAGATGGGCAAATACGACACCCTGGTTGCCATGCTTATCGCCGGGACCAAAGCTGCCATTGTACTGACATGGTTTATGCACCTGAGATTTGACAATAAGATCTATGCAATATTTACTGTTGCGGTCATAGTCTTGTTTCTGCTGGTGCTTTACATAACCTTTTTTGATTATTCATACAGATAACTATTAGATATGATCTTAGGAGCTTCAACATTTGTAGAAGGCGTCAACAATGCTTTCTTGTTTATTTTAGTGATAGCAGTTATTATTGGAACCGGCATTACCCTGACCATGCTTTGGTTTATATACAGGTATCATCAAAAGCGTCATCCCAAAGCCGTTCAGATAAAAGACAGCATCTCCCTGGAAATCACCTGGACCGTTATCCCCATCATCCTTGTTATGGGAATGTTTTACTATGGTTACGTAGGCTGGATACCCATGAAGAGACCTCCGGCGGAAGGTATCAATGTTACCGCCAATGCACGCATGTGGAGTTTTAATTTCCGCTACGAAAACGGACGGGTAAGTGATAAGCTCTACGTACCTAAAGACACAGCCATTATTATAAATCTCAATGCCATGGATGTATTACACTCTTTTTACATTCCGGCCTTCCGCCTCAAGGAAGATATGGTGCCCGGGCTGGCCAACAACCGCACATGGTTTGAAGCCACCAAAGTGGGCACCTATACCATTTTTTGTGCTGAATATTGCGGACTGCAGCATTCATACATGCTTAGCGAGGTAGTAGTAATGGAGCCCGAGGACTTCTGGGCATGGTATGAAGACCCGGATGCCATGGTGGTTGAAGTAACCGAAGATGTAAACCTGGCTCTGCTGGGCAGGCAGGTCGTTGAACGAAACGGATGTTTGGCTTGCCATTCTCTGGATGGACGTACCCTGGTGGGACCTACATTTAAAGGAAGATACGGTGAAACTATCACTGTAATTACAGGAGGTCAGGAACGGCAAATCATTTACGATGAAGAGTATGTGAGGAGATCCATATACGAACCCGACCACGACATCACTGTTGGCTTCAGACCCGGGCAGATGTTATCCTATGAAGGAGAGATAACAGAACAGGAGGTTGAATTCATTACCGAATTCATCAAGTCACTGAATGAATAAGTAACTCCATTGAAAAAAGCTCCGAAAAAATCCGGAGCTTTTTTTTAGCCTGCCACCTAAGCTAACTTATTATTGCAGGAGTTGAAATAATACCATTTAGAAGGAAGCACGATAACCAATATCGCCTCGCATAAATTCGGTTTAAATTGTTTATGAAAAAAGTTGTTTGTCACACTCGGTTTATCTGGGATTTCACTAACTTTATACACAAGGTATCAGGAGAAAATACCTGTACTTTAGATTCCATATAAACCGTTCAACCTACATTTTAGAGTTTGTTCATGATCGCGAAGAACCTTCCACTTGCTTTACTTAAGCTCACCAAACCCATCATTACACTATCTGTATCCTTTTCGGCCTTTACGGGTTTTATGCTTTTTGCAGGTGGCTTTGCCAGTGGTTGGTTTCAGGCATATATGGGAGTAATGTTCATCGCTGCCGGCTCATCGGCTCTCAACCAGGTTCAGGAAGCAGACTTTGACAAACTTATGGATCGAACACGCCAGCGCCCGATTCCTTCAGGTGAAGTATCAAAAAGACAGGCACTGGCATGGGCTATGCTGCTCTCAGTAGCGGGCGCAGGGCTTCTTTGGATTACCACAACGCCAATGGCTGCGTTGCTTGCCATTTTAACCCTGCTATGGTACAACGGAGTTTATACCCCCCTGAAACGAATTACTCCCTGGGCCATTTTACCGGGTGCTTTGGTAGGTGCCATCCCGCCTGCTATTGGATGGACAGCTGCAGGGGGTGCTATCAGTCATCCTCATATTATCTTTGTCGCTTTCTTCTTTTTCATTGGGCAAATACCCCATTTCTGGCTGATATTGCTCCGCCATGGCAGTGATTACGAAAAAGCAGGGTTCCCTTCTATCACCAAAAAGTTCAGCCACAATCAGATATCACGACTCACTTTTACCTGGACCCTGGCCACGGCCATCACAGCAATTTTTCTCCCTTTCTTTGGAATCATAGAGTCTGCCGTCTTTTACATTGTCATTATCATTCTCTCTCTGGCCCTAACCCTCTCCTTTATCCGATGGCCGGGAATACAAAAAACCAAACAGGTAAACCGTGCTTTCATGCTTATGAATTTGTACTTCATGATGATGATGATAATCATCATATTAGATTCACTCCTAACCTGACAATTGGTTCCAACACAGCCAAACTTATGTACTTTTCCAGGAGTGGACTGAAGCTGTTTTTCTAAATTCTCTCAGGATTTTTTCTGTTATGATTTCACCATCTTTTCTGTCAATGGTATTTTTCTGAAAAACAATACATATGCATTGATATTTTTTTTATTTTTACAAGTTCGTATATAACCACAATTAAATACTTTTGCCATGATATTCTTTTTCTTCAGTTTCCTCGCTTCTCTGCTTGGCGGTATCCAGGCCAGCAGATATAACCATTATTCCTTCGGTATTCAATTGTCGGTTGACAATCCGTTTGCCGGGATTATAGCCTTCTGGCCCTTTATCGTTGCTCTTGTACTTTTATTATTGGTGATTCTCTGGTATCAGGCCATAAAGGGTAATCAACGGCGTAAATCACAGGCAGGAACGAGACAAAAATCCGGCTTGCAAAATACCGTTTTCCTGGGAATTGTAACTGTTTTTGTATTGATATTGCTTGCCGCTCCATGGTATCTTGGGACTTTTGAAGACAAACAAGCTGCAGAAACTGAAATTATATCAGCTGAAGACCGTGTTGAGATGATTCTTACCGTTCATGGCATGGACTGCGGCGGTTGTGAAAGCTTGGTAAACAGAAGGGTGGGAAATCTTGAAGGGGTTGAGAGCGTTTCTTCATCCCACATGAGAGAAGAGGTGGTTGTAGTTTACGACCAGAGAAAAGCTACTCTTGGCCTGATAACCCAAACCATTGAAGACTCGGGTTACACAGTGATACTTGAATAGTCCCTTTTCAATGTTTTTTAAAATCCCGGAAAATGAACTCAATCTAACTTCTTTTGAGCTGACAAATAGCTGATATCTTTTAATGCAGGTTATCAGCCATTTGCATTTTACAACCTTCCCTTTCCCATCTGCAACAATAATGTATTAAATTGACAAAGATTCCGTACATTTGCAAGCCGTAATATTAAGATAATGCTAAGCATATCTTAAATCAATGTTAACTCAATCAGCGATAAACCGGAAGTTTGCGCTGACCTGTAAAATTAAAGTTTATCCGTGAATCTTAACAGATTACTCCCCTGGTTACTGGTTCTTGTTTTGCTCATTCCCGTATTATATGCTTATAATCGTGTTGAGCTTATCTACTCTATCTCCTCCCGGGGAATACTTTACCCTGGCAAGGAGTGGGTATTGTCCCGCACTGCTGACGGTAATCTCATCAACAGTTTAAAAGATAACTTTCACAACTCCATTACTGAATATACCGTTACCGAATTTCAAAGGGGAGACCTTGCAAATTTTGTGGTGCAACCCGGAGTATTTCAAAAACCTTATGTACAGAAAGGCGATACCATAGCATCTATCAGTTCACAAACTGAACGCCGGCGTAAAACTGAGCTGATGGGAGAATTGGAAAGACAGCAGAGATTGCTAACGGTATATGCTACAGGAGAAAGAATCCAGGATATTAACATTGCATACCAGCGTAAAATACTTGCTTTGAATGAGTTTGAAACCCAGCAACGAATTTCAGAGCGCAACAAGGTGCTTTTCGGCAGAGGACACATCCCTGAAGAAGAGTATGAAATTTCAGTGAACGAATTGAATATCAAAGAGCAAAATTATCTGATAGCCCAAACCCAGTATGAAGCGCTAAAGAGTGGAGCAAAACCTGAGCAGCTCGACCTGGTAAAGGCAAATATAGAAAGCATAAAACAGCAAATCGTTCAACTGGAGGAATTAATGAATGCCTTTACCATTACCAGCCCCATTAGTGGCAAGATAGTGAAGCAGCAGGGAGCTAACGGAACCTACGAAGCCATTTTGCGTGTAGCCCAAACCTCCAGTTATGTTTTGATGGTACCGGTTGATGTGTATCATCTTCCCTATATTGAAACCGGTCAGCAACTTCATTTCAGGACTCCGGGTAGCCGGGAAGTATTCAGTGCCCGGATTGCCGGATTTGATAATGCCGTGCAAATGCTTGACGGACGACAAAAGATTTTTATCACGGCATTTACAGACATGTCAACGGATGCACTGCGTTTTTACCCCAGTATGCTGGTGGAAGTTACCATCCCTTCTGAGCCCATTTCGGTCAAAGAATACCTCTTAAGGATGGTTAATGAGGTTTATAACAACTAAGAGCAAATGCTAAGATACGAAAGGAAATACCTTGTACCCTACAGACTTCTTGACAGTCTCCGCAAAAGGATGCTTCCTTTTGTAAGGCCCGATATATATGCCAATATCAATGAGTACAAACTACCCCAGTACACGGTAAGAAGTATTTATCTTGACACTGCCCACATGGATTGTCATGAGGAAAAAACAGAGGGAGTAGAATTGCGAAAAAAATTCAGAATCAGAAGCTATAACGACTATAACCCTGATGGGGACACTGTGCTGGAAATCAAAAAAAAGATAGAAAACAGGATCAAGAAACACCGTGCGTTTACATCTTTTAAACATGTGATACCTTTGATGGAGACTGCTGACATCCAAAGATATATCAGGCAGGATGAATCAGGAAGCGACATGGAAGATGCACATAGGTTTTTCTTTCATGTAAAAAAAAGAAACCTCAAACCCAAAGTGTTGATCGTATATGAGCGCGAAGCCTATCACGGACTTATGGATGATGGAGTCAGAATTACCTTTGACAAGAATATCCGCAGCAGTTTGCAACCTGAATGGAAAGACATGTTTAACCAAAAGGGGCTAAAGCATCTTTTCCCTTCTCATTTTATCCTGGAAATAAAATATTTTACAGACAGAATGCCTGTTTGGGCAAAATCCATGATACAGGAATTTCACCTGAGAAATGATGCCCTGTCCAAATATACCATTGGTTACGACGTAAATACCAGACACAACTTTTTTACTTATTAGCCCAGTTATGATTGAAGATTTTCAAACCCTGTTTGTTTTTACAATAACCGCCAAAGATGTGGTAGCCAACATTCTTGTTGCCATGACATGCGGCTTTCTCATCGCCTTTCTTTATAAATACACTTACTCCGGTTTGAATTATTCGGCTGCCTTTACGGTTTCTCTCATAATGCTTACTATGATAACCGCAGTGGTAATTATGGTAATTGGCAACAACCTTGCACGGGCTTTTGGCATGGTAGGTGCCATGTCCATAATCCGCTTCCGGACAGCCGTAAAGGATGCTTCGGATATCATGTTTATCTTTTTTGCCCTAACCATTGGATTGGCTTCAGGTGTAAAACTATACTCCATAGCTTTCCTTGGAACTTTTTTTATAGGGTTTGTATATTTCGTAATAAGTAAAATGAACTTCGCTTTACCCCAGAAAAGAGAATTCCTGATGCAGATTGTTGCCAAAGAAAACGAACTGGAGGAAAATCCCTTTAACGAAGTTCTCAAGAAGTTTTGCAGCCGGCACAAGCTGGTTAATGTAAAAACCATGGGAGAGGAAAAGCAGCTGATGGAATTCTCCTATTATGTGCACCTTAAAGATGAAAACAAAGGAGGCACTATGGTGAGCGAACTAAAATCGCTCGGTGGTGTGGAACAAACCAATCTGTTTTTTGACGAGACCTCGTAACTACCCCCTTGTTTACATAGTAAAGATTAGTGCATGGGCCTGAAAATCTCTTTAGCCTGGGATAAACCAATTTTGGAAAAACCGATCACGACTTACTTTTTAACTACCCCAATCCGGATGTGCACTAAATCCCAGGATTTAGAAGTTGCCCTGCAGTCTGGCCCTCAGCTCGTCGTAAGTTACAACCTGGTAGTCTCTTGTCACATAGAAATTTCGCCCTCCAACAAATAGCCTTCTCCTCACGGACTGAGCCTCATATCGCATATTAAGCTGGCCCACGCGCATTTCGTACAAAAGCATCAATCCGGGAATTTCATGGTACGGAGTATCAAAATTAAATGCCTCTCCGGGAATTTCCGGGGTGTAATAGATTTCAGATTCGTATTCGTTGCCAAAATCATCCGTTACCCTGGCAATAACCTTGCGACAGGTGTACCCGAGAATTTCCCTTGTTTCATCGGTAAACTCGAGCTCGGGTTGAGGCATATTTCTCAGTGCATTCTGTATTTCCTGCGAATTTCGCCTGATAACGTATTTTTCCCGGAGGATTTCGAGCATAGTAGCTGTTTCCTTAGCATTACCATCAGAAACCTTTATTTGAAAAAGGCCGGCATTTTCGCCGCTTAACTCGGTCCTGACCAGGTTATTCTTGGTAAGAATAACTGCCCTGTCAGGCAACTCCTGCAACTCGGCAAGGTCAACGTTACTTCCGGGATAGGTAATGGAATAAACAATACGTCCCCTCAAAGGTCTTTGAGCAGAAGCAGCTTCTGCCAAAAATACGAGAAGAAGAAAAGAAATGATTGAAAGACAGTGTCTGGAAGCGAACATCAATGACAAGTTTATAAATTTATAGCTTTTACTGTGTTGACTTTATGCATATACGTAAAAAACAGGTAGTTTGTTTCAGTATCCCAGTGTCTTAAGCATGGATTTATAACTCTGCTCTTTGGCAAACAACTTGGTAGTATATTCGCCCTCTTCATCTCTGTCTATGATAACCATCTTGGGAGCCGGAATCAGGCAATGCTGGATTCCGCCAAATCCTCCCAGGCTTTCCTGGTAAGCCCCGGTATGAAACATCCCAATGAACTGTGGCTTATTTTCTTCTATTTTGGGCAAAAACACAGCATTGGCATGGGACTCTGCATTATAATAATCCTTGCTGTCGCAGGTAAGGCCACCTATGTTTACGCGCTGGTAATCTGAATCCCAGTTATTGATGGCCAGAAGTATAAAACGCTGCTTCATGGCCCATATATCTGGCAGGGTAGTCATAAAACTGCTGTCAATCATGTTCCACAACTCTCTGTCATTTTGTTGCTTCTGATCAAGAATAGAATAGAGTACTGCACCGCTCTCCCCTACTGTAAATCCGCCAAACTCAGTAAAAATATCCGGCTCGGGAACCTTGTTCTGTTTACATATATTTTTAATCTGGGCTACAATTTCTTCTGTCATGTATTCGTAATCATACTCAAAGCCCAGTGAGCTTTTCACAGGAAAACCACCACCAATATTGAGGGAATCCAGTTCAGGACAAATCTTCTTTAAATCGCAGTATACGTTTACACATTTATGCAATTCATTCCAGTAATAGGCAGTATCACGTATCCCCGTATTAATGAAAAAATGAAGCATCTTCAGGTCAAACCGCGGATTGTCTTTGATTTTTTCAAGGTAAAAGGGCACTACATCGTTATAACGTATACCCAATCTCGAAGTATAAAACTCAAACATAGGTTCTTCCTCTGAAGCTATACGGATTCCTATCTTACATTTTTTACCTTTGTCCAGTAATTCGTTGTAGGCATCAAACTCACTCTTGTTGTCAATTACCGGGATGGTATTATCAAACCCTTTGTTGATGAGTTCGGAAATTTTTTGTGTGTACAACGACCTTTTAAAACCATTGCACACAATATACTTACTCTTGTCTATAAGTCCTGTGTTATATAGCTCTTCGATGATATAAATATCAAAAGCTGATGAGGTTTCCAGGTGTATGTCATTCTTCAATGCCTCCTCCAAAACAAAAGAAAAGTGAGAACTTTTGGTGCAATAACAATAATTGTAATTTCCCTCGTAATCCACCTTGGCCATGGCAACATGAAACAACCTTTTGGCTTTCTGGATCTGCTGGCTGATTTTGGGAAGGTAGCTTATCTTTACCGGGGTTCCGTATTGCTTGATGACATCCATCAGGCATATATCATGAAAATACAGTTCGTTATCAATCACTTTAAACTCCTCCTGAGGAAATTCAAAGGTTTGCTCTATCAGGTCAATATATTTATTCTTCACTATTCCAAACTATTATAGAATGACTAAATTATACCAGACAAAAAATCATCCGGGTCAATTGCAATTAGATCCGCAACTGTCACTTTGTATTTTTTCTGTAAAAGTAATTAATTTAGATCACTTATAATAACCTATTCCGAAAGAAATCATTTCTTGTTAACAGGCAATATTTAAGAGTAAATTCAGCTTGCAAACCTTTTCAGGAAGAAAACCTAAAAAAAATACTGACAAAAGGAAGAGAGGTAACCTGGGAAACTTAACCAGGATTTAAGTGACTTACTTTACAGATTTTATTGAATACATATCGCAAACAGGTTACCTGATGACCCTGAAAGTTTTATTGAAACGGATCTTATTGAGGAAGCTCTTGTTTTTATCAAGGGATAACCATACAAAAACTGCCCTCCCAACAATGTGGTCTTCGGGAACAAAACCCCAGTATCTGGAGTCGGCTGAGTTATGCCTGTTGTCACCTACCAGCCAGTAATAATCCATTTGAAAGGTATAGTTATCAGTCAATTCGCCGTTGATAAAAATCTGATCTCCTGCGATCTCAAGCGTATTGTTTTCGTATACCTCGATAATTCTTTGCCACAGCATTATGTTTTCTGTGCTGATATCAATGGTAGCTCCTTTATAGGGTATAAACAGGGGGCCAAAATTATCTTCGTTCCAGGGGAAGTTCCGGTGATAGGGAAAAATATGGCTTTCATGAAAGTGAGAGGGTTTGATAATTCTTCTCACACTGGATACAATGTTTTCATTGGAAAGCCTTTCAGCCACATCAGTGCTGAGAGGCATGATATACTCTGACTGGCTTACCATACGTGCCTCGGTGATATCAAGTCTGTCGAGAATACGGGGATGCAGCCTTGAACCATCGGTTACTACATGATGATTGTGCTGTATGTTTTCCAAAAATGGTTGCAAGCTTCCATTAATAAAAATTTCTCCGTCAATGATCTGAATTGTGTCTCCTGGTATAGCAACACATCTTTTGATAAAATTTTCCCTCTTATCCACGGGTCTTGCAATGATTTTACCATAACGATCAGGATTATTCCACACTTCATCTCTCCCGTATTCACGTTTCAGGCTGTAATAACTAACATTGCTTTGCAGTTTTACACTGAGGGTATCCCCATCAGGATAATTGAAAACCACCACATCATTGTTTTTTATGGTACGCAAACCGGGAAAGCGATAATAGGGAAGCTTAATCCATTCCACATAAGACTTAACAGATTCTGTAAGTGGCATAGTATGATGGGCAAACGGGAAAGCTATAGGTGTCATGGGTACTCTTGGCCCATAACTCAGTTTACTCACAAAAAGATAATCACCTACAAGCAGCGATTTCTCCATGGATGAGGTGGGAATGGTATAGGCCTCAATAAAAAAGGCCCTGATAATGGTAGCTGCAATTACGGCGAAAATCATGGCATCTGCCCATTCTCTCATGCCGCTTTTTTTCACAATGGGCAGTTTTTCAGGACTTGTGTATTCTTCTTTTGGAGAAAAGCCAAGATAAGGAAGAAAGAAAAACGGAAACAGAACACCCAGTGCCTGTTCTCCCAATCCATCTTTACGGAAACATTTCAGGGTTTCCACCACCATGAGCAACAAGGTGAAGACGTTAATATAGGGAATGATGATGAAGATATACCACCAAAGGGGTTTTTTGATAATTTTTAACCAGATATAAAAATTGTAAAAGGGCACGATGGCTTCCCAGCCCGGTCTTCCAGCCTTTTCAAATATACGCCACAATCCGGCAAAACTTAGTACAAAAAACAAAATACTCAATAACATATAAACACTCATAGCTGTGGCTTCTTATAGTTTTAATAAATCATTCATGGTGAAAATGCCCTTTTTATCCATCAGCCAGCGTGCAGCCAGCAGCGCTCCTTTGGCAAAACCCTCGCGGTTGTGGGCCGTATGCTCAATAGAAAGGGTGTCAATATCAGACTCATAAGTCAGCTTATGTGTACCCGTTACATTTTCTATGCGATGGGCTATTACAGATACTTCTTCTTGCGAAGGATGTTCCGTCTCAAATTTCCAGCCTTTCAATGCCGGATTGATCTGCATGATATCTTCCAGCATGGTAACTGCCGTACCACTGGGGGCATCCAGTTTTTGCGTATGATGAGTTTCCTCAAGCAGCGGCCGGTAGGCCGGATAGTCTGCCATCAATGCAGCCAGGTAACGGTTCAGGGCAAAAAACAAATTGACACCGATACTGAAGTTTGACGCATAGAAAATGCTGCCATTACTTTCCCTGCAGTATTTCTCAATGGCAGGCAGGTCATTGCCCCAACCTGTGGTACCGGTTACAGCGGGGATTTTTAAATCCATCAATTTTTTCAGATTCTGTACCACCACCCCGGGCGAGGTAAACTCAATGGCTACATCTACCAGCTGGCTAAGCTGAGATCTGTATTTCTCCCAATCCTGTTCATTGTCAATAATAACCTCAACCTTACAACCCGACTCATGGGCATACTTCTCTATTTCCTTCCCCATTTTGCCATACCCTACTATGGCCAGCTTAATCAATTTTGTCATAATCTACGGATTAAAAACGGAAAGACAAACGAATACCGGGTGATGCCGGATTCATTCTGTTTCCAAAGGTACTGTTTTGTGGTATTACCACGGGCATTACATTCAAAGTCAGATCTTCTCCCACATCAAAATCGAGAAGGTGGGCGTCAACGGTAGCATCCAGGATATTCAGGATGTAAAGTGCGGCTCCCATGATATACGATATTTCCACATTGCGTCTCCATCGGTTCATTTCCCGTTGAAGTCTGTCGGTCGCTTGATTAGGATATTCATCTTGTGTATTGGGATTTCCGTCCACCCTTGCCACCCAGTTTTTCCGGAAGTGCTGGTATTGTCTGTTATTAAAATCAACGGCATAAATCACGCCTCCAATGCCGGCGTACAAAAAAGGGATTTTCCAGTACTTACCGTTATAAGCCTGCCCGAGTCCGGGCAAGGTGGCCGAAAGCATGGTTGCCCTCAGGGGCGAATGTTCTTTAATTTCCGGGAAATATTCTTCCTGATCCTCAGGCTCTTCTATTGTTACATCCTCTTCAGGAACCACACGTGGCAAGAGAAGAGTATCGGGAAGTATAACCGTTGTTGTATCACCTCTTGTCCTCCTTTCATTTCTTCCTCGGGGAGGAATGGTATCTGTCTCTTCAAAAGAAGCTGGTGTTTCGGGCAGCTCAAGCGTGTCGATGTCAAAGGTTTCAGCCTTTATGGCGGATACGGGAAAATCGCACAAATGATTTGCTTTGCCCGTAATGGGAAACAACATAAGCAACAGCATTATTGTACCTGCCAAAAGTGCACTTTTCGTGAACTTCAAAAAAGAAAAGATTTGCCTTTGAGCAGGTATTGCCATTACAGGGATCATTGCATCTTGTTAGTCTTGTTTCTGAACCAGTTTCAGTATCCGTTCAAGATCCTCACCTGAAGAGAAATTTATAACGATCGCACCTTTGCCGCCACTACGGGTTTTGACCTGAACCTTCGAGCCATAGAAGGCAGAAAGAGATTTTTGCAAATCAACATACCTTGCATTAACGGGTTTTTCCTCTTTTTTATTGGATGGATCGGGTTTTTCCTCCTCTTCTACCGCTTCGTTGATGTTTTTTACAATTTCTTCTACATCTCTTACGGAAAGCCCCTGTGCAATAATATCCTGATAAATTTCAAGCTGTGTCGGAATGACGGTAACGGACAGCAATGCGCGGGCATGACCAGTAGAGATCAATTCCTTGCGCAGGCCAATCTGAATTTCTGCCGGAAGCTTGAGCAAACGTATCTGGTTGGTGATAGAAGAGCGGGATTTGCCCAATCTTTCGGCCAGCATTTCCTGGGTAAGCTTGCAGTCTTCAATAAGCTGCTGATATCCCATGGCAATTTCCATGGGGTTGAGGTTTTCACGTTGAATATTTTCAACGATGGCCATCTCACGCATCTCCTGGTCATTGGCACTTCTGATATAAGCAGGAATATCATTAAGACCTGCCAATTGTGCAGCTTTGCAACGTCTTTCTCCTGAAATAAGTTGAAATTTGCCCTCATCGGCTTTCCTTACTGTTACCGGTTGTATTACTCCCTGTTCTCTTATGGAGTTGGCAAGGTCTTCAAGAGACTGTTGGTCAAAGTCGGTTCGAGGTTGGTAGGGGTTGCTCTGAATGAGATCCAATGGAACATGGGCTACAGTGCCCACTGCATGTAAATCTCTTTCTATTTCATACCTTGGCTGCATCTCTGATGCAGGCGAATCAAGCAATGCGCCCAGTCCTTTACCTAGTGCTCTTTTTTTAGCGTTCATCTTCTATGTTGATATTTTTTTCAGATTCGGTGATTTTCGTTAAATCATTATTTTGCAAAATTTCACGTGCCAGGTTGAGGTAATTAATGGCTCCCCGGCTCTGTGCATCATGCATAATGATGGTTTCGCCAAAACTTGGCGCTTCTCCCAGCTTTGTGTTTCTCTGTATGATGGTTTCGAATACCAGATCCTGGAAGTGGGTTCTTACCTCCTCTACAACCTGGTTGGACAAACGAAGCCTGTTGTCGTACATGGTGAGAAGGATACCTTCAATTTCAAGTCCCAGATTAAGGCGGGATTGAACTATCTTAATGGTATTCAACAATTTACCCAGACCCTCTAAAGCAAAATATTCACACTGAACAGGCACTATTACGGAATCGCTTGCCGTAAGCGCATTCACAGTTATTAAACCCAGCGAAGGCGAACAGTCTATCAATATAAACTCATAGTCATCTTTCACACTGTCGATAACCTTTTTCATGACCATTTCCCGGTTGGGCATATTGATCATTTCTATCTCAGCCCCTACCAGGTCGATGTGGGCAGGAATAAGGTCGAGGTTGGGAGTAGATGTATTGAGCAGTATGTTGCGGGGGTTTACATCATCAATAATACACTCGTAAATACTGGTTTTGATGATCTTGGGATCAAAACCTACCCCTGAGGTTGCATTGGCCTGCGGATCAGCATCGATAAGAAGAGTTTTATGCTCCAGCACAGCAAGACTTGCTGCCAGGTTAATAGCTGTGGTGGTTTTTCCAACCCCCCCTTTTTGATTCGCAATGGAAATGACTTTACCCATAATTTATATTTGTTAGTACGTGTAGATGGTTTTCAATGCAAGAAACTGTTAGTTCGTGTTTTTTTAAAGAAGGGCAATAAATGCCCATATCCAATCGAGGTGCAAATTTACAACTTATACACGCTTGATTGAGGTTTTTTTTACAAAAAAACACACTCACCGTCAACCAGCCTGCAAAACAGCACACTATAATAATTATGCGCAAAAAGAGCTGAAATACAATGATTTCAACTCTTTTCATCCATAAAGCTCCTATGATTGAAACTTCACATTTCTATTCTTCTGATTCGGAATCTTCCTTCTTACCAAGGTCATCAAAACTCACATCGGTAAATTCGCTTTCTTTCTTTCTTCTTTCCTCTTCCTCCATTTCCTGTATGTATGACTGAGGAACCTCTCCGGTTCTGATATACTCGAAAGATTGATTTATGGCCTTTAAAAACTTATCAAAATCTTCCTGGTATAAAAACAACTTGTGCTTTTCATAAAAAAACTTACCAGTTTGCTGATCAAAACGTTTTTTACTCTCTGTAATGGTAAGATAATTTTCACCTGAACGCGTGGCCTTTACATCAAAAAAATACGTCCTTTTTCCTGCTCTTACAGCTTTTGAAAACAAGTCTTCATTGCTGTAGTTCTTATCTTTATTATCCATACTCATAATTCTTTCTCCTATTTAATTTATGGCAAAAATATAAAAACTTTTTTCAAACCTCATAGCAATATGTAAAACAATTCTTAAATTGTCGCGGTATTGGGCTAAAATCAAATATAATAAATTCGCATTAAATATAAAAATTTACGTTGGTATTAATATCTGTGAAAAACCGTTTTGCTCCTATTGAGCAGTTTGGTGTGGGCTCTCATTTAAAAATAACTATTATATATCTAATTTATTTTGCAGGTTTAGAAAGTTTTTAAAAATGAATTACTTTTGCATAGCTTTTTCAGATGCAGAATCTGATACTTCGTTCCTTAAAAATTGATTGAATTTACCTTTATGTTAAACAGAAGGCACTTACGCGTTAAAGTTTTGCAAAGCCTGTATGCTTTTTTCCAATCAGGCAACACCTCTCTGAATGCAGGAGAAAAAGAGTTATTATTCGGCATAGAAAGAATATATGACATGTACCTGTACCAGTTGGGCCTGCTAATTGAAATCAACCATCAGGTGCAACGAATCATTGATGAAAACAGGTTGAAAAGGATTCCTACACTGGAAGATCTTACTCCTAACA
>SLPR01000460.1 GCA_007131895.1 Bacteroidales bacterium
AGTAATGGCATTTCACTTTGCTGGCCTGAGCAACTAACAGGGGCATAATGCAATGTACCCATCAACTATTCTCTGTGCATTTCTATGATTTCCTGTTCTGTTGGCGGAACCTTCACCGTTTCCATCAAAGCTCTTTTATTGCCCAGAAAGGTTTTGGTTATCGGATTCCCATCCCGGGTTAAACCCTCGAATGTGCCATCATCGACCAAATCCCACAAAGCATACTTGGCCTGTGCCTGCAAATTGATCAAACCAAAATGATTTTCCGAACCCATCGGGTTGGCAGCATCTTTCCACTGTTCGTCAAAAGCTTCAAAGTAAAAACATGAGATTCCCTCCCTGTTGGTCCATTCACGCATGTAGCGGTAATAAAGTGCTGACTTATATTCATCAGTAGCCCTGGCACCCTGATCACCATAATATTCATTGGAAATGGTGGCCCATCCGGTTTCTCCGATATGTACGGGCTTGTTTACACCTAAACTTTCCATATAATCCACAACACTGCGATATTGAGAAATCGCGTAATCTCTTGCTCTCCGCATGGCAGAATGAATTTTTTCCAAATCCGACATGTACTCTTCTTCTCTGGGCACCCCCCAGAAATCAGGGTTGTAATGGGTATCGTGCATGGGATAGGTATGCATGGAGATAAAGTCAACCGCTTTGATCAGCTCATTCAAATCCTCCACATGGTATTCAATGCCTCCACCTCCCCAGGCTGCGAAATTGTCGGAGCTGGTAATCCACAGGCTTTCGGGTAGTTCACCTTCTTTTTTGAGATTTTGCAAATGATTGACCCACCTGAGAATAATTGCCGGTTCCACATAATAATCCCATGCCCAGTGGACCATGGCTTCATTTCCCACGGCAATAATTTTTACGATATCAGGATATTGTTGGGTCAACTCAACAGCACGGGCAATTTCCACGGCATTTCTCTCACTTTCCTGGTCCCGGATCCGGTCGGGCAAGTCGGTCCATGCATTTTTGCAATCAATCCAGGCACCCAGCATCACATACATCTCAAACTCGGGATCTTCTTGTTTCATCAGCCGGATGGTCTCCAGCAGATTCGCTGCCTGGTCAAGATGCACATTGTAAGTGCGCAGCAGTTTTATCCCCATGGCCGATAATATTGCCATATCTTCCCTGAGTTGAGGGATGGTAGGCTGTATATCTCTGGTAATCTCGCGATACCCACCGTAGGAAATGGCCAAATAGTCTGGGTCTCCCAATATCTCTGCTGCAGATTTACTCCTGGGGTCCTGCACCGGGGTGCATGAAATAAAAAGCAACAATGCAAATAAAGGAATCAGGAAAAGGTTTTTTCGTGTCATTGGAAATGTGTTTTTTTTATGTATCAGCATAAGTTTAATTGATAATGAGCAACTATGACTCTTCTCTTCGTTTTTCCAGTTCTTTTTCCATTTCCAGACAGGTTTTCTGGTCAATGGCATAGAAGTATAGCAGGATGGCGCATGACATATAGAGTATTCCCGGATAAACGGAAATCATCAATTTTATCCCGTTGAGAGAGGTGGCAGTTTGCTCTACATTGGGCACAAACCGGTACAAGGCAAGCAGCCAACCGGCAAGTGCTCCACCGATTCCCCAGCCTGCTTTCTGGGCAAAGGTAGCCGCCGAAAAAACCAGCCCGGTGGCCCGACGATGGTACTTCCATTCCGAATAATCAGCAGTATCAGCCAGCATGGTCCAGAGCAAAGGCACGGCCGGCGCATAGGTAAACTTGGCCAGGATATTGAGAATATAGACGGCATAAATATTCTCGTTGCCCGGAATATAGAGCAGAATGAAGAACAAGCCTGATATGAGTGAACTTGCCATGTATACATTGCGTTTCCCGAAGCGTTTGGCCAGGGGCTTGGAAAAGGGAATACCAATTATCAATGCCACAGCACCAATAATATTAAACAGCTGCACGCTCTGCTCCTGCCCCACATAGTATTTGAAATAGTAAGCGATGGTAAGGTTCTGCAGGGCAAACATCACAAAGGAAATAATTCCCACAAAAAACAAAATGACCCAGGGTCGGTTACGGAAGAGATTTTTGATGTCTTCCTTAAGGTTTTTCTGTTGTGCTTTGGGTGGTGCCACCCTTTCACGGGTAGTTTTAAAGGTGATCATAAACAGGGTAAAGCTGATTATGGCAAAAAGAATCAGCGTATACTGATACCCCCGGGCCATATCTCCGCGGCCAAAATAGTTGGCCAGATAGAGAGCAGTCCCTGTTACGATTAACTGACCGGCAAATGCAAAAATGAAGCGGTATGAGTTCAAACCGGCTCTCTCATAGGAGTCGGAAGTCATAACTGCTCCCAGGGATGAATACGGCAGGTTGATGGCCGTAAAAACAGTCATCAGCAAAAGATAGGTTGCCCCTGCGTAAATTACCTTACCGGTAGGCCCGAGATTTGGCGTGGTAAAAGTGAGCACTGCCAGCACACTGTAAGGCAATGCCATCCAAAGTAAATACGGGCGGAATTTTCCCCAGCGGGTATTGGTTCTGTCGGCAATGATTCCCATCAGCGGGTCGCTGAGCATATCCCAGAAACGGGCTATGAGCATGATGGTGCCCGCAGCAGCGGCTGAGATGCCAAATGTATCGGTGTAAAAAATCAGAATCCAGAAACCGACCATATCCCAGACAAAATGCGATGCGGTATCGCCTAATCCATAGCCGATTTTTTCTTTAACGGATAACTTTTTGGTGGTTTTACTCATAACTCACAGGAGGTTTTTAATGATTAAAGGATTCTATCGAAAAATGCTCAAATCAATTTGATTAGTGATGGGTAAATATGTCAATTACTTTTTTGGGCTCCCGATCCACGGTGTATAGCCCCCAGTGCTTTTCAGCACCCAACGGGTCAGAGGGGTCTCCCTTCCAGTCTTCGTCAAAAGCTTCGAAAATGAAAGTAGTAATGTTGTTTTGTTTGGACCAATCCATGAGATCCCCTACATATTGTTTCTGCTTTTCCTGGCTTGCGCGCGCCCCAAACTCAGTGGCAATGGTAGCCCAGCCGGCTTCCGCAATCACGATTTGCTTACCCGGCAATGCGGTCATCACTTCTACTATATTCTCAAGGGTATAACTCATCCCCTGATCGATGTCCTTTCCTTCCCATATAGGATAGGTGTGAATGGACACAAAATCGACCACCTCTGCCAACTCTTCCCCATGATCGGCCCACCATTTGTAGTTATCGGCAACCGTAACGGGTTGCTCAATGGATTGCTGAACCCTCTTTACATAGGTAATTACAGAATCAACCGATACCCGATGATCGTTCCAGTCAACCAGTGCTTCATTGCCCACATTTACGGCTACAATGATATCACTATACTCATTGGCCAGCTCAATACCTTTGGCTATTTCAAGATCATTGAGCTTTTTGTTTTGCTCAAGGGTTTCTTTGGAATAGGGCTCTGTGAGCCACGCGCAGGATCCATAGCTGTCAATTTCAGCCCGCAACCATATTCCCTGCATCACTTTAAAATCGAGATTGTGTTCTCTGATTACTTCCAGTACCATCTGACTGTTTTCCTCACAATCGTAAAGCCGAAACAGACGAAAAGGTGTTTGCTCAGCCAGTATCTGAAGATCTTCAAGGATTTCTTCATAACTGGGATTTATGGCTCCGGCGCCGCGATCAGGATACTGTCCGGTTCTGAAACCAGAATAACAAACTGCTTCAGATACACCACCCAAAAGCATGTCTTCGGTTTGAGTCAGATGAGTTACTGTTTCAGCTTTTTCTTCGGTTTCTCCGGAAAAACTACAAGAAATAATAATAAATGATAGCGATAGAATTAAAAATCTGAATCCATTTTTCATAGTATACTATGTTTAAAGGTGACAAAATATTATTTCATTTTTACACTGATTTCAAGCCAGGCAACTTTTCCGGTTCTTTGAAAAACATGACTGCTAATTTGTGGATTCAGCATGTTACCATCCACTTCTTCTTTGGTGCCATCAGCAAAGAAAACAATAATCTTTTCCTGTCCAGAAGCCGCGTATACTACCGGCACAGAACAAAAAGTAAAAGCGAGTTGCCCTTTTTCCAAATCTATAATCTCTTTATCACCACTAAGGGTTATGTATTCGAAAGACCTGGAGCTTTTCAGAAACTCATCTTTTCTGAGCAGGGAAGGCTTGAACTGGAGGTGTCCTTTTTTGACAAAAACGCCCAGCTCTCCGAATCGTGTCAGGATATCTTCTTTCACCTGTCCGGTCATACCGGGTTGTTGTGCCCCCCGATGCTGAGGAGTGTGGGAATAAGGGTCCGTTGGGAATGCACCATATAACTGGGGCGATTTGTGAACACCTATACCGGCCTCAATTTCATAATAGTGATCCAGTAATTTCCCAACCAATGCCGGGTCGGCCTTCTCATCAATGGCTTTCATGCAGCACTCCTGCACTGCCAGCAACAGTTTCGATATCATGTGCCAGTAGATGGAGCCCAACCCTTCAAAAGCAAAGAAAGTTCCTGACCTGCCGGTGAAAGCTCTGTGGTTGAATACTTTTTCAAAAATACTCAGCAACAGTTTACGCTCTTTTTTTACAAGTTCTTTGTATTCACCGGATGCCAAAGCATCGAGAGTGTTCTCCAGATCACGGGCATTTTTGAAGTTCCCATTGAAATGAAAACCTCCCTGAATATCCTGCTCAACAATCTGATGGTTTCCATCGGCCACCATTTTCATGATCAGTTCAGAAGATTTGGCATCGGCGGCAGGAATGGTATTTTTCTGTAAAAACCCTGGTAATTCTTTGTTGGGATACAGAATATAACTATACTGGTCTTCTCTGAACAGGGCACTGCTTTTCAATGCATCCAACACCTCAAGGGCCTTCTCAGCATTCAGATATCCCGAACTCAACACGGCTACCTGGCCTTCCAACATCTCACTCAGATGAGAAACTGAAACTTTCTCTTCTGTTGTCGTTAACAGATTGTAGGCATGATAAAGCTTGTCTTCTCTCTGGTTGGCATCAATAGAATGCTCAATGAATTCGATGCATGTCTTAGAGAATTTTTTTAATCCTGAAAGTGATACGCTTCTCTTTTTGCCCCAGAATCCACTCTGGTAAATATGCTGCCGGTATTCTGATGCAGCCATACCCAGGCGATCAATGAATTCTTTTTTGTCTGTATCCTTCATTTCTGCGGCCAGCAAGGGAGCAAATTCATACAGGGTTTCTCTCACACTATGATAAAATTCAATGAGTTCGCTGGAAACCTTTATGTTTTCTAAATCTGCTTCCTCCAGCATATTACTGAAAAACTTCATGAAGCGATGCAGGTAATAGAGCGTAACCATTGATACACCATTTCCAACCAATGCGTTGTTGGCATCGTTCCATTCGGGTCTTTGCGTATTGAGCCAGATGCCGGCTTCCGGAATAAAGTTGGACATTTTTGCCAGTACGGTTGCCATTATCTTTTCAAGGAAATTTACGTGGTAAATCTCTTTGGTATCGGTCATTAACAAAGCACCGTCGGCTCCCAGCTCCTCACGTTGTTTGCGGATAGCAGTATCCCAGTTATGATCAAATGCAATGGTATCTTTTGGATTGTGAAGGATTTGGTCGTAAGGTTTGATTACATAGGGTACAGCCGCATAGACAAACCATTCCTTATCAAAAAATGACTGTAATTTGCCGGGATGATACTTCTCCACAATCTCAAAGAATTTTTGCAGGTAAATGATTTGATGGTCTCCCCAATAACCAATATAAGACCAGGGATTGTCGGGTTCGATGGTTTCCCAATCGAAGCCGTCTTTGGTAACCCTGTAAGGATTGTATCCATCAAAAGTGGAAGCATTTAAAAACTTGAAGATCATTCCCTCAATAAACTCAGGGTACGAAAAGGCAAGTGCTTCCCAATTCTGGAACAAATCGCGCCAGTTGCCTTCATAATCCAATATTTCTGAACCGTCAGTTTCATTCTGGATGTTGATGGAAAAATAATTCCACGGACGGCTGGGATCACCATGCCTTCGGCTGAATTTGAGAGGCAAATACTCTATGGAAAGGCGAATCAAATCGGCATCGTTGCTTTTGGCAAGCAATTCTTTCAGCGCTGATTGACTGAAATCATTTTCCAGTGACCTGATAAATTCAGGGTTGCGCCACACCACTTCTTTGTTTGCTTTGTGCAGGTAGCTGAGAAAATCTTTCTTTTTGATCTGATAATTGTCATCAAAAATTCCCCCACGCATAATGTTAAACAGTACATTGGAATAATGGCGGGTATCAGTGAGTTTATCTGCAGTAAACTGCAGCCCGTCAGCTTTTGCCACCAGTTGAATCAGATTTTGAGTCCCTGCCTCAATGTCCTGGCGGATTTTCTCCGCAAGATGGGTATCCTCCTTTATGGCGGTTGACAAACTGATTACCTGTGAAAGGGTCTGGTTGACATTGGCAATGATTTGCCATTTTTTCGTCTCGCTGGCAGCCAGCGAAATTTCCGAAGAAACAAAATAGGCTCCTTTTTCACCTTTAACATCCCGCTCGGCCTTGACAGTCTGTTTTTGCCGGAAGTTCTTCAACTGCAAAGATGAGAGCAAAAATGTGGGTTTGTCCATCCCCAGTGACCAGGCAATATTTGCCTTTAAAGCTTCGCTGGGTTCGGCTTTATCCACAATGATAGCACTCAAGGCAAAAATGCCAATGCCCGAGGCAGGATCCAACTCACTTCTTTTATAAGCATCCACAAGGTTGCTGGTAGAGCGCTGCAAATCGCTGGGAACACCATAGGGCATAATATTCTGAATTCCATCCAGAAGGGTTATGCGGCAGTCCTTGTCTGATGTATTAATAATTTCAGCATTACGGATAAAACCATATATCTTCCCTGAATTCAACTGGTATCTGAAAACCAGGCCCAAATCATGATTGATTTCTTCAAAAATGATTTTATTGCCATAAATGCTTTTATAGAGATTACGGCTGATAGAATATCTACCTGTGTATCTCTCAGAAAAGGGCTCCCAAATCAATACATCCTCACCACTGTGAATCTGAAAGATCGTTTTACTTCCTGTAACATCGGCTGACTCGGTAATTTTGTCGTCCGTATAATACGGAAACAAAGCATATTCAGGGTTCTTACGTCCGGCCGAAAGCCCGCCATTGCTGGAAATAAACATCCAGTGATTGGCATCACTTACGATGCTCATAAAAAAGGGCCGCATGGCATCGTGGTTGGTCATTTTGAAGTAGCTTTCATTTTCGTGTTCTACTATCTTCAGGTCGACTTTCTTGTTTGCGTTGGGGGTTGCAGTGTCTGAATAAGCTTTGTTCATGGTATTATTTTTAGAGGGTTTAAAGTGTCAATAAATACAGTGTTATGAAATATCAGAAGAAAAACATGGTGGCTATTTTACTTCCCCGTAGATGTTTACATAATCGATAATCATTTGCTACGTATAAGGTGTTTAGGCGCGAAAGCAGGGTTTGCTCCCACACTGGACCTGTCGCCTCTGGCCTTCAGGTAAGCTTTCTCAATGCTTATTTCATTGAAATGTTGCTGTATGGTAGCTAAAGTCGTCTCTTCAGCATAAGGATTGATTTGATGCGCTTCTTTCAGGGCATAGTATGCTGCCCGTGGAAACAACTCATAGAACCCCATAGGATCAGTGGGCCCTTTTGCACATATACCAAACCATTCTTCGTTCATGTTATTTACACCGGGAATATGGTCAAATGCATATCCTCCGTTTTCCCATGATGCTTCAGTATTGTGAACATCCAGATCTTCGGTCTGCCCATACTTCCACCACCCGTCACTGAACTGAAAGGTAAACCCACCAATGGAGTTTTCTGCTTTGCCAAGGCCTGCAGCATTCTCATATATTTCGCGCCAGTTGGCTACATTATAAATGGCCTGTTCGCGCTGAGCCTCCTCCATGGTGATGGCGTTAAAGGCATCCGAGCCAAACTCAGTTAGTAAAATGGGTTTGCCATACTCATTCTTCACCCTGTCAAACATGTCGCCGAAAGACATTCCACGATACACGTTCACACCGAAAATATCCACATCAGGGCATTCTTCAACAATAATATCCAGGAAAAGCAAGTCTCCATTACAAAGTGCAACAGGATGATTGGGATCTATAGCCTTCATGGCCAGGGCAGCTTCATTGAACAATTTATACATATGACGGGCTCTGATAGTCGATTGCCTATCCACAACCGGAATATCTTCTGTTTCGGCACCTCCCCAGAAAAGGCCGTAATTATTCTCGTTTCCAAGCAAATAGAGCAATAAACCGGGTATATCTTTATATTCTTTTGCCAGTTCGGTTACTTCCTTCAGCAGAAGTTCAATTACCCGCGGGTCTGAATACTCTGTATTGCCAACCCAGGCATCATCCAGTGTAAGCCCGTACCGACCAAATGAGTGATTGAGCATGGTATATATACCATAGGTCTCGTAGATATACTGTATCCATTTAGGCTGGATGCCGGTATAAACACGAATAGCGTTTACTCCCATGTTCTGGAGCAATGACATTTCATCATCCAGTGCCTTTTGGATGAAATCATCGGATTCACTCCACAGGCTATACATATAATTGGTGCCTATAGGAAAGTAGTCCCAGTTCATCCCATTTACCATAAAGGGTTTGTCATCGACCAGGAGCCTCCAACCGTCTTCCTTTTCGTTTACAATCACCCTTTCGGCTTGCGCAAGCAGGGTAGCTGAAAAACTCAGAAAAAAAAGCATCATTATAATACGCTTCATAGATTTTGTTTTAAGATTTATGGGTTTGATTAAAACCTATAATAACCAGACCTAATAGAATTATCAACTGAGGTAAAAGTAAACAGGATAAAGCACAGCCTGTTCTATACTTCTTATATACAACAAAAGGAACCGCCCCTGTGACTGTTGAAAAGCACTCCGCAAACGTTTGAAAATTGATGGTTCCGGACAAGGCCATTCATGCGTGTAGATATTTCTGAAAATTTACGTTGTATATAGTTTGTTAATACGTTGAGATGGCCTGGTTCTCCTTTCCCCCTCCTCTGAAATAGGTTTTTTTTTGTTTTTTGTGTCTAATTTAACCTTACCTTTGCACATATGATATAACCCAACAAGCATTGTTTGAAAACAGGCGCCAAATC
>SLPR01000247.1 GCA_007131895.1 Bacteroidales bacterium
GAAAATCTTTTTTCAAGGTCTGGCAAAAATCAATAACAGAAAACAATAACTGATTAGGGCTCGTTGATAAACTTCTCAAGTGTTTGTTCCTTGAAATACTCCTTAAACTGGAGGGTGACAGAATTGACCATACCCCCCATAAGGCACTTATCAAATGGGCATATTTGCCTGTCGAGAGGACAATTGGGTGTCTCAATTTTACCCTCAATAGCTTCATAAATATCCAGGATACTGATTTCTGCAGGGTTTACGTTGAGGACAAATCCACCGCTGGGTCCTCTTACTGACTTCAGGTAGTTTTGTTTTACCAGCTGCTGAAGTACTTTAGCAAGATGATTGCGCGATGCTCCCATTTCCTTGGAAAGAATATTTACATTGATATGAATGTCAGATTTCGCTATCAAAACCATGGAATGAATGGCCAGAGAGGCAGCTTCAGATAAATGAACAATTTTAGACATAAAAGTAGTTGTTGTGATTTATATTCCTGATTACCAGATAGCAAACAGCGATAGTATTTTAAAAAACAATAATTTAAAAAGTCATTTTTCGTACTTTGATGCCCTCCAGTGCAAGGATTTCATTTTCCAGTCTGAGGCATTCTTCCCTGTCTCCCATTAATTCCAGAAGAATAAGTCCTGCACTTCCTGTTTCCGGAATATCGAGCTCATTTAGACCTAACCGGGTTTTTATACAGCAGCCGTATTTGCTGAATATATTTTGCAGTTTTAATGCATGTTTTTCTTTTTCCTGTACCATAAGGCCAAGTATAATCAACTGTTCCATTGTAAAATTGTTTTTCCGGTAAACACTATATTGATAACCAACCGATTCAGCTATTACGAAACGTCATAACCTGAACTTCAATACCCCCAATTTCAGCTAATTCCTGCTGAAACTTCTCGATAATTTCAGGTTCGCCCTGCATAACAAGCAAAATGGTACCTACTCTGCTGCAAACTTCACGCGACAACTCATGAAACCCAAGCCGGGTGCGTATGATTGAAGAGTATCTTGTAAGTATCTCCTGGGTTTTTCCGGCTTCTTTGATCCGGTCATAAACCATTATCCCTAATATCTTAGTTTTTGCCATGTATCAATTTTGTTATAATAGGTTTTATTTGTTTTTTGATTGCTTCAAAATCATCAGCAACCATTGATATTGTTATTACACAGCTCCCGGTAACGCTAAAAATAGAGATCTCTTTTTCCAGCTTTCACCATTTCGACGTTCTCTCTCAATTTATCAACATTCTGATGTTTGGACAATTCATGGATTTTCTGTTCAAGTAGTTTGTAGCCACTCTCCTTGGTATCGTCAGGAGCATAATCTTCAAGATATTCGGCCAGGGTAATCAGTGCATTGGGAGAACAAAATCTTTTGATAAATCCGGGGACAGAAAACTCCATAAAGTGCTCTCCTGTGCGCCCCAGCCTGTAACAGGCCGTGCAGAATGAAGGGATGTACCCGGTTTTAATGAGTTCGTCCATGATTTCGTTCAATGACCGGTTATCATTGATTTGAAATTGCTCCATGGATAAATCCTGTGTTTGCTTTTTTCCTTTAGAATATCCGCCCAACTCCAGGTTTGTACCTCCATCAATCTGTGAAACTCCGAACCGCAATACCTGATCGCGGATATGTTTTGGTTCGCGTGCTGTAAGAATCATCCCTGTATAAGGTACCGCAAGGCGAAGAATGGATACCAGTCTGACAAACTCATCATCTGAAACCAGATGTTCCTGGTCGATGTTAAGAGACATGGCATTCTGGATGCGCGGAAAACTTATGGTATGGGGTCCTACATTGTAAACGGCTTCAAAGTGGTTTACATGTCTAACCAGGCTTAGCACCTCAAAACGCCAGTCATAAAGCCCGAAAAGTGCACCAATACCCACATCATCGATGCCTGCTTCCTGTGCACGGTCAAGTGAAGTAAGCCTCCACTCGTAGTTGCGCTTTACTCCGCCAAGGTGTACCTTTGCATAGGTAGGTTCATGATAGGTTTCCTGAAAAATCTGGAAAGTTCCTATTCCTGAATCCTTAATAGTTCGAAAGCCTGGAATATCAAAGGGGGCAGCATTGATGTTCACTCTCCTTATTTCCCCATTGGCATGTTTAACATTGTAAACAATATCAACGGTTTCAGCAATAAATTCGGCTGAATACTTAGGATGTTCGCCATAGACCAGGATTAGCCTTTTGTGCCCCTGATCAATGAGTGCTGTAGTTTCTTCAATGAGCTGTTCCTTGTTGAGGGTAATGCGCTTCATGCCCTTGTTTTCAGACCGGAAGCCACAATACTGACAATTATTTGTACATAAATCTCCCACATATAAAGGAGCAAAAAGAACAATTCGTTCCCCGTAAACTCTTTCTTTAAGGGTTCTGGCACCTTCTTTTATTTCTTCTATCAGCTCGGGGTCGGTGGCATTGAGTAAAACGGCCGTTTCTTCCAGCGACAGCCTCTTTTTGCCCAGCGAAAGTTTGATAACTTCACGCACTCTTTCTTTGTCAGAAGGTGTATTATTGATATAGTTCCAAATTTCGTCAGGATCAATGAATGGCTTCATTCGTTCATCCTTAATGTTGTATTTTTCAGGGTAGTATATCATCTCAATGTTTATTTCGGTAATTATGGTACAAAAATACGGAAATTTTAAACAGGCTATAGTATCTACCTGATATATTTTGGAGATTTTTCAGACGCAGCGGTTTTTTTTACGTGAAAAGCAATATACCGGTAACTCAGGATTCTACTTCAACATTAAGTCCATCATAGGCAAGGAAAATGTTTTCAGGCAGGTCTTTCTGAACATTGGCGTGCAGACCTATAAAATGGCTAAGATGGGTAATATAAGCCTTGCGGGGATTAACCTCTTTGATTATTTCTACGGCCTCCTCAAGGGAAAAATGGCTGATGTGTTTGGATTTTCTCAGGGCATTGATGACCAGAATATCAGAACCTTTCAGCTTTTCCTTTTCTTCTTCTGATATAAAATTCGCATCGGTAATATATGAAAAGGCTCCTATACGAAACCCAAAAACCTTCAGTTTGTGATGCAGTACTTCAATGGGGGTAAATTCCACATCTTCCACAATAAATTTGCTGTTGTTGATAATATGAAACTCAAGCTGTGGTGCTCCAAAGAACCGTTTTTCCGTAAAGATATAGGGGAATTCGCGTTTTATGGAGTCTACAACTTCTTCACTGGCAAATACGTTTACTGTTTTGTTGAGTACGTAATTAAAGGCCCTCACATCATCCAGCCCGGCAATATGATCTCTGTGCCCGTGGGTAAAAATAATGGCTGAGATATCTTCCACTTTCTCCCTAATCATCTGGTACCGGAAATCAGGTCCACAGTCAATTACAAAATTCTGACCATTGATTTTTATCATTACAGAAGTTCGAAGGCGGCGATCGCGCGAATCAGCGCTTCGGCAAACTTCACAGTCGCAGGCTACCACAGGAACACCTGTAGAGGTTCCTGTTCCCAGGAATACAACTCTGAAATTGTCTTCTGCGTTTTCGGTCATTTTACATTAATTATCAATACAATAATTCATCTACATCCTCCCGTGCATCTTCTATCTCCGAACTGTCAATCATTCCGTCAACAATTATCTCAGGACCTTTTATTTTTTTGTAGAAATACAGTGTAGCCCTTTTATCTGACATGTTTATCTTATCATAAATCAGGGTGTTATTTACGATTCTTTGCCCTTCTTTTTCAGTAATAATAGTCATTGATTTCAGGCTGTCTGCATTGAGCAAAATATTGGTAGCGTATACTCCTGGTGGTGGCACCAGTTTTTCTTCTTCTTCAATCTCAACCGTAAAATACCCGCTACTGTCAATCCCCTTGAGTTCAACGGAATTATTCATTTTGCCGGTGATGATATACTGATGATCAAGATAAGCATTGGCTCTCATTATGTTGCCCTGAGTCAGAGCGTTCCTTATTTTGGTTGAACTAACGGTTTCATTCTCAATATCCTTAAGAGGAATGTCTTCGACCTTAAAATCCAGTTCACGGCTGAGCTTGTCAAGATAAGAAAAGTCACCAGATCGGTTATATCCGAAATGGTGGTTTTGTCCCACAATGATGATTTTCGCGTTCAGATTTCCGATGAGAATGTTGGTAATGAAATCGTGTCCCGTGGTTTTTGAAAACTCTACAGAAAATGGAATAATAAGCAGGTTTTCAAGTCCTGTTTTAGAGAGCAGTTCAATTTTTTCTTCCTGCGAATTAATAAGTCTGAGGTCTTTTTGGTCAGGATACAAGACCTTGCGCGGATGGGGATAAAAAGTAACAAGGGTTGACTCCCCTCCTATTTCTTCCGCAAGTTGTTTGAGCCTGTCAATAATTACTTTATGCCCCACATGTACACCATCAAAGGTGCCAGTTGTAACTACTGCGTTTTTTATTTTCCCTGATGCTTCCTGTGTGTTTTTAAAAACTCTCATTCCTTAATAATTAATGGGTTTGGAAGGCAAAGATATCAAATCATTCATCAAAATCCTGTTTAACAAAGAAAGCAAGTTTTTCCAGTGAAGTTATGATATCATATTCTTCCAGGTGGATATTATCTGGTACCGTAAGTGGTACAGAAGTATAGTTAAGCAATCCTTTCACACCTGCGTTCATAAGCATTTTTGCCACATCAAAGGTGCCTTCAGGGGCCACAGTGAGAATGGCCATTTTAATATTCATGGCAGGTATTACTTCACTGATTTTGTTGATATGATGACAAGGTACACCTCCAATGATTCGATCGGTTTTCTGAGGGTCATTGTCAAAAGCTGCTACTATGGAAAGTCTGTCTCTTTTTCCTGAGAAATAACTGGTAATAGCCCTGCCCAGGTTTCCCATTCCAACAATAGCAACATTCTGGGGTTCTTTGCTGTCAATGATACTGCCAATAAGTGCAATTAAATCTTTGATAACATATCCCTTGCTTTGACTTCCTGAATAGCCAATAAGCATAAGGTCTCTTCTCACCTGCACGGGGGTCAGATTCATCACTTTTGCCAGTTCGTGGGAGTAGATATTGGTCTTACCCTCGTTGGTACTGTTAAAGAGTATCCGGCGATACTGGCTGAGCCTTTCTATGGTTTTACCCGGTAAATCCCGGGTTTTCTTTGGGTCCATTAAAATGTTGTATAAGTTTGTGATTACTTGTTTTTAGAAAGTTAATTTTCAGGGAACCTTAAAGTAAAAGTGCTCCCCTTTCCCGGTTCACTGTCTACCAGTATGGATGCACTGTACAAATCTGCAATTTTTTTCACAATTGACAAACCCAGACCAGTGCCGCTGATATGTTTGGTTTGTTCACTTTTTATTCTTACAAAATCTTCAAACAACTTTTCGATATCACTTTTTTCCATGCCAATTCCAGTATCGGTAACCGCTACAATCGTATCTCCTTTTTCTTTGGTGAGATTTATATCTATTCGCCCCCCTTGCTTATTATATTTTACTGCATTAGAGAGAAGGTTGTTGAAAATAATCTCCATCTCCTGAACATCTGCCTTAAAGGAAACTTTGTCGTTACAGTTGAGGTGAATATCAATATCTTTTTGAATACAAAGAGGCTGTACAAGATCCATACATCTGCCTGCAACCTCGCACAGGTAAACAGGTTTGATATTTCTGGTCTTTTTCCCTGATTCAATTTTGGTAAAATCCAGCAGGTCAAGGATAAGACTCCTCATTTCATCAATACGAGTTAATGATCGATCTATCATATCCTTGTAGTCATCTATAAGGTCACCGTTGCGTTTGTCCTGCATCAGTTTCAGATAGCCCTCTACAGCATTGATGGGAGATTTCAACTCATGAGAGAGTACAGAGAGAAACTGAAAGCGGATTTGCTTGCCTTCCACCTGCATCTTTTGGGTCATTCTTCTCAGAAACAGCTGCTTGGCAATATTTTCCAGACAATTCCTGAGCTCTTTAGGTGTAAATGGCTTGGGAACAAAATCATAAGCACCGCTCTTGGTAGCTTTTACAGCTATATCCAGAGATGCATAGGAAGTAATCATAACCACAATAACGTCGATGGCTTGCTTGTTAATATATTCAAGCACCTCTATACCCTGTATCCCGGGAAGTTTATTGTCCAGTAAAACGATATCAAACAGATAGTTATCCAGCAACTCAATAGCTTCCTCACCGGTTTCTGCTTCCAGTACCTCAAAATCAAAGTCTTCATCCATGAAGGGGTAGCTGACCGAGAAGCTTTCAAGAATTCTTTTGATACCACTTCTTATACCGGGCTCATCATCTACCACCAGCAGGTTTAGTTTTCCCATTGCTTATATTTTCAGCAGTTTATTGATTTCCTTGTGCAGCTGATCCGTTCTGATTCCTTTGTCCAGAAACAAATCGGCCTTAATCCACTGACGGCTTTCTTCTGAATCTACATCAAAGAGCAACCCCGTTTCAGCGGTAACAGCTGATGCTATAATGATAGGTACATCAGGATATTTATTTTTGATAATATGGCACAGTATAAATCCGGTGTCCTGGTTTTCCATCATCAGGTCAAGGATAGCCAAATCAGGTTTGAGCTTTTCTATAATATCCTCAGCTTCCTTTTGGGTAGTTGCAGTAGCAACATCAAAGCCCATATCCTGTATGGCAATACTAAGCTGAAACAGGTAATCCTGATCGTCATCTACCAAAAGGATTTTCTTTTTCTCAATTTTAAGCATTTCTCTTCTTTTTATGTCAGTTGTGTCAAAAGCCGTTTATTCTTCAGAATTTTTTGGCAAAGAAACAAAAAAGCTTGTTCCTGTAGGACCTTTTTCCGGATCGTTATTGGATTCCACTTTAATATTTCCCTTGTGCATCTTTACGATACCGTATATGATGGGTAAACCCAGTCCTGTGCCTTTCCCATCTTCTTTTGTTGTAAAAAAGGGTTCAAACATTCGTTCCATATTTTCTGTTGAAATGCCTGTACCCGTATCTTTTACGGTAAAGACCACATCATTGGGGTTTAGTTTGTCTTCATCAACAATAACAGCCAGTTCTCCGCCGTTGGGCATTGCATCCACTGCATTTTTGATAAGGTTGGAAAAAACCTGTACTATCTGGTCGTGATCGCATGCCAGTGACGATTCGTTAGTATTGATTTCTATTTTCAAATCAATTTCTGGCGGCATTACAAATGCCTTCATGCTGTTTTTAATCAGTTTTCTTATGTTTACTTCACCAATATTTACTTTGCTTTTCCGGGCAAAGTTAAGCAATCCCCCAACAATCTTTTTGCATCGGTCTGCCTGATCTACAATTAGTTTCAGGTCTTTATAATAGGGAGAGTCGGGTTCTACTTCATCAAGCAACAAATGAGCGTACATAATTACCACCCCCAGGGGATTGTTTACCTCATGAGCTATCCCTGCTGCCAACTGTCCCATGGAAGCCAGTTTTTCGGATTGTTTCAAGGCAGCCTGGGTAGATGCCAGCTTGGAATTTGACACGTCAAGCTCCTTAATATATTCATGCAACTTATCAATGGTGTATGGCAGACACATTTCCGTTTCGGCAATTCCCTTGAGAATGGCGATTGCATGCTCATGGCATGTATCGTACCCGCATGCTGTACAATTTAATTCATCTTCCTGGCAGTTGATTCCCAGTTTTTTCTTTACCTTTTGAATGTCCTCCAGTGAAAAATCTTCTGCATACCTTTGATCATCAGCAATGAAATATCTTTCAAGATCAACTTTTGAATATTTCTCAATACTTTTTTCCCACTTTTTTTGCTCAAGCCTGTCAAACTGCCTTTTGGCAAAGTTGCTGATGTTTTTTCTTTTGTAAAAAAACTGATTGTGATTACTCATCCCGGGCCCGTTAAGACAACCGTTGCAGCAAAGCAGGTCAAAAAGTTTGGCTTCCAGGTACCCCTCTTCAAATTCCTTAAGCACTTCGGTAATGTCCTGTCTGCCTTCTGCAACAACCACTTCACCGTTAAGAAAGTCCTCTTCAAGGTCTACAGTTTGCAACATTCCGCCGCTGATAGGAAAAACAGAGCCTTTACCTGCCAGTGGAGGGTCAAATTCGGAGGGAACGATTTGATCGTAATCAAACTTCTTTTCATCAAACATCCGTCTTAGCTCCACAAAAGAGATAACTTCGTGCACAAGGCCTTTAAACTGTTGTAAGTCGGCTTCTCCTTTTTTGGCAATACATGGGCCTATGAATACAATTTTGAGGTCCTCACCATGCATTTTCTGCAAAACCTTTGCAATTGCAATCATGGGAGATACAATAGGTGCCAGGGATTGAACAACCTGGGGATGGTGTTTTTCCACATAGCTCACTATGGCAGGGCAGCTGGTTGAAATATAGGGATGTTTCTGGTCTTTATGCAGAAGTTTCTTATACTGATTGGCAACAAGTTCAGCTCCGAAAGCAACTTCATTAACATATTCAAACCCCAGGGTCCGAATCATCCCAACAAGTATTTGATAATCGGGTATATCAATAAATTCAGCGGCTATACTGGGCGCAATGATGGCTGCAACTTTATGAGGGCCTTGTACAAGTTTCTTTACCCTGTCAATGGCAAATGAAAACATTTTTGCTTGTCTGCTGCATACCTTAACACAGTTTCCACAGGCAATGCATCGGTTTTCAATGATTTCAGCCTGACCATTCACAATCCGGATGGCTTTTGCAGGGCATTCACGGACACAGGTATAGCAGACCTTACAACGATCCTTTACTGTGTATACAAGCTTGTTTTTGCTTCGGCTGTCCATGATACTTGCTGTTTAATCAGGCAAAAGTCTAACCCTAAACCTGTTCCTGTTTTGTGTGATACTACTTTACAACATTCCTCTGATGGAATTGTATATAAAAAGAGGTATTGCTGGTATCGCTCTTCTCTGCAGATATATAATCGACCAGGTCATTGTTAAGCCCTGCAATATTACGATTGCACATTTTCTCTAAGTCCTGGCTTGCCTTTTTTCTAAGCTTAATTTTTTCCCGTGCCTGAAAATACAATACGGGTTGTCCTCCACCACCCACGCAACCACCCGCACATGCCATCACTTCTATATAATGAATGTCTGTTCGCTGCTCGCTTTTCAGCTGATCAAGATAATTTTGTGCTTCCATGATTCCGCTGA
>SLPR01000126.1 GCA_007131895.1 Bacteroidales bacterium
CCCTGACGAGGTTGAACCTTACCGTCATTCCTCTTTTGTGATGGGTGTTCCCCAGCATCTGTTTCTTAATGGAGTTCGCGTTGAAGTCGATAAGCCCCTTGGCAACCAGCAAAAATGGCTGATTGTAGCACCCACCGTCTACTACAAAGGCAAGCGGGGCAGCTGGTTCAGCCCACGTCGGCTGATGGATGGAATGGAGGGCGTCGGACTGGACGTTATGTACAGGTATTATCCTTCCTGGCGTGCAGGCGGAGGGGGAGGGTATCTTTCTGCCGGAGGTGGAGTTCGCTATGTGAGCTTTCGCTACAGCGGTTACAGATGGGATGAGTATTTACAGGACGATCTTACTTTCTACCGGTACGATACGGGTACATGGAGAAGGCAACTCACCACAGCAAACATAAAGTTTACCCTGGGATACCAGAAAGTGTTCAAAGGGCATTTTGCCATCGACTTATTTGTTGGAGCAGGTTTTAAACAAACTTTTGTTAAGCAACCTGCTGATGTGACCATTATCTTCAATAATAATCCTGAAAACTTTGATTATACCGGGTTGCTTTTAATAGGTGGGATACGTTTCGGAATGGGGTGGTAAATGCAGGGCATATGAGCATTTCTTTAGCCCGGACGGGAGCTTTAGTCCCGACCGGGCAAATTTACGGGCATTTATATTCTATTTATGCCTTCCCTCCAGCACTTTTACCACTTCACCAATCTCCATTTCCTGTTCGGCCAGTAGCACCAGGAGGTGATAGAGCAGGTCGGCGGCTTCTTCCTTGAATTTTTCTTTATCGCCTTTCATGGCTTCGATGATACACTCCACGGCTTCTTCGCCCACTTTCTGTGCGATGCGGGGCAGCCCTTTTTCAAAAAGGCGGGCTGTATAAGAGGTTTCGGGGGATTGACCTTTGCGACCTTGAATGACCTTCTGCAAATGACCCAGAAATGCCAGTTCGGGACCGGGGTCTTCATCAAAGCAGGTGGCACTGCCGGTATGACAAACCGGGCCAACGGGTTCTGCGTAGATGAGCAATGTGTCATCATCGCAGTCCTGAAAGATTTTTTTTACCAGCAGGTAGTTGCCACTGGTTTCTCCTTTGGTCCAAAGGGTGTTGCGGCTGCGGCTGAAGAAGGTTACCTTGCCTGTTTTGCGTGTAATGGCCAGGGCTTCTTCGTTCATGAAGCCGGTCATTAATACTTTTCCGCCTGTGGGTTCCTGTATAATGGCCGGAACCAGGCCGTTGAGTTTTTCGAAGTTCATGCTTAGTATGTTTTCTGTAGATTATAGAAATATCTGTTTATATTCAGCTGCCAATTCTCTGGTCGCTGAGCTTGTCGAAGCGATGTGCGTGTACCTTCGACAGGTGCTATAGTGAGTTTGTCGAACTACTCAGGCACCGGAGCAACTGCTTACCTTGTCGAATCGATGGACGTATGCCTTCGACAGGCTCAGGCACCGGGACAGGCTCAGGCACCGGGACAAGTTCAGGCATCGGGAAAAGCTCAGGCATCGGAACACTCTCGGCATTGTTATCATCGTAGTGCAGAATCAAAATCTTCCTAAAGATACTGTTTTCCAGCAAGTTTTTCCGTCTTTTCAAAGCAGAATCTGTCACAGATTATTGGCTTAATACGCTACGTATCAGCTTCTCACCGGGATTCCATTCTCTTTCAGAAAATCCTTCAGCACCGGTATGGGAATGGTATCATAGTGAAACACACTGGCGGCCAGTGCGGCGTCGGCTTCACCCAGGGTGAAAGCGTCAGCAAAGTGTTGCTTTGTGCCTGCCCCGCCCGATGCAATCAGGGGAATGGAGAGTTGCCGGCTGAGCTGGCTGAGTGTTTCGTTGGCAAATCCGTTTTGGGTGCCATCGTGGTTCATGGAGGTCCAGAGGATTTCGCCGGCTCCGCGTTCCTGCATTTCGCGGGCATATTCGAAAAGCTCGCGCCCAACAGGGATGCGCCCTCCGTTACGGTACACCTGCCAAAGTCCGTTTTCCAGACGGGCATCGATGGCCACCACCACAAACTGGCTTCCGAACTGCCTGGCCAGTTCATCGATAAGCGGGGGATTGAGAATGGCCGCTGAATTGACTGATATCTTGTCTGTGCCGGCCGTTAACAGTACTTCGGCGTCTTTCAGCTCCGTCACCCCACCTCCCACGGTAAAGGGGATGCTGATGGCTGCAGCGACTTTTTCCACCAGGGCTTTAAGGAGTTTGCGTTTTTCATGGGAAGCCGTAATGTCCAGGAATACCAGCTCATCGGCACCCTGTTCGGAGTAGCGTTGGGCAAGTTCCACAGGATCGCCGGCATCACGGATGTCCACAAAATTGATCCCTTTTACGGTGCGCCCGTCGCGGATGTCCAGGCAGGGAATGATTCGTTTGGCAAGATTATTCATGGTTAATTCTGTTTCAGATATTTTTTAAGTTCTTCGGGGTTAATGGTTCCTTCATACAGGGCTTTGCCGGTAATGGCCGCATAACATTTCAGTTGAGAAAGCTTCCTGATATCTTCCATACCCGATATCCCTCCACTGGCGATCAGCCTGATGCCGGGGAATTGTTGCAACACCTTCTGGTAGAGTTCGAGAGAAGGGCCCTGCATCATTCCGTCTTTGGCCACATCGGTAATCATCACTTTGCTGAATCCTTTGTCCAGCCAAAACTCCAGGAATGAAAAGATGTCCCTGTCACTTTGCTCCAGCCATCCGGCCGTGGCGATGAATTCATTTTTCACATCGGCACCCAGGATAACTTTCTCTGCACCAAACTCGTTGAGGATGGAAAGAGTTGTATCGGGGTCGTTTACTGCCATGCTCCCGAGGGTGATGGCTGAGGCACCGTTGTCAAATGCTTCTGTGGCTTGCTCCAGGCTGCGGATGCCGCCACTGAAGTCAATAAACAGCCCCGTTGCTTTGCTCACCAGGTTTAAAATGGAGAGATGAACGGGTTTTTTTTGTTTTGCCCCATCCAGATCTACCATGTGCAGGTGGGTAAATCCCGATTTTTCAAAGTGCTGTGCTGTCAGCACCGGGTCTTCGCTGTATACGGTTTGTGCGTTGAAGTCGCCTTGTTCGAGACGTACGCATTGGTTGTTCATGAGGTCGATTGCGGGAATGAGTATCATAGGTTAAGATTGAGGTTAAGGTTAAGGCGAAGCGAAGCGGAGTCCCGCGACTGAAAGGATGCGGGATTGAGATATTGGTTTTTAGTCAGGGCATGAACTGTAGTCATACCCTGACTTCGATGTCAAGAAACCGTTTCAGGATGCGCTCGCCTTCTGCTCCGCTCTTTTCGGGATGGAACTGGGTGGCGAAGAAATTATCTTTCTGCAATGCTGCACTGAAAGGCATTCCATAATGGGTAAGGGCAGCTGTTTCATTGGCCACCGGAACATAGTAGCTGTGTACAAAATAGACAAACTCACCCTCCAGGCTGTTCTCCATAAAGGGGGCTTTGGTTTCGTGCAGGCTGTTCCATCCCATGTGGGGAATCTTCAGGTCCACAAGGAATTTTTTAACCGGCAGGTCAAAAATGCCCAGGCATGGGGTATCTCCTTCTTCTGAATGGCTGCACATGAGTTGCATGCCCAGGCAAATTCCGAGCACGGGTTGCTTCAATTCCCGGATGAGAACGTCCAGCTTTTTATTTTTCAGGTAGGCCATGGTGGTGGAGGCTTCTCCTACGCCTGGGAAGATGACTTTGTCAGCCGCTTTTATTTCGTCGGGATTGTCGGTGATGGCATGTTCAATGCCGAGCCGCCCCAATGCATTGCTGACCGATTTGATGTTGCCTGCGTTGTATTTGATAATTGCGATTTTCATTGATTGGTCTTTGTTTGTTGTTTAAATGCCTTACTCTTACATGCGTTATTTGTATGTTCTCGCAGAGGCGCGAAGGCGCAGTTTTTTTGAGAACGCAGATTAAAAAATCACTGTGTGATTTTTTGGGTTTTAAAGTTAATCAACTACAGCAACCCTTTGGTGCTGGGTAGAAAATCTGATCCTGCTTCCCGTTTTACGGCCATGCGGATGGCGCGGGCCAGGGCTTTGAAGATGGCTTCTATTTTGTGATGCTCGTTTTTTCCTTTGGCTTTGATATAAAGGTTGCATCGGGCGCCCACGGCGAAGGATTTAAAAAAGTGTTCAAACATTTCGGTTGGGAGTTCTCCCACTTTTTCGCGTTTGAATCTGGCCTTCCATACCAGCTCGGGTCTGCCGCCAAAGTCGAGCAGTACCATGGCTGCGCAATCGTCCATGGGCAGGGCAAAGCCATAGCGCTCTATGCCCATCTTGTTGCCCAGAGCTTCCGCGAAAGCTTCTCCTAAGGCAATGGCCGTGTCTTCGAGAGTGTGATGCTCGTCGATGTGCAAATCTCCTTTCACTTCAATGCTCAGGTCGCAGCCGCTGTGGCGGGCAATTTGTTCCAGCATATGGTCATAAAAACCCAGTCCGGTACGGATATTCGCTTTGCCATCTCCATCCAGGTTCAACCCGACGGTGATGTCGGTTTCTTTGGTTTTTCGCACTTTTGTTGCCTTTCTCTCCGGGGTAACCAGGTAATCAGCTATGGATGACCAACCGCTGGAGGTGCTGTCATCTTCCTTATTGGAAAAATAGTTTTTTACTGCCTTCAGCAGATACTGGTTTTGAGCGGGTGTTCCCACCGATATGCGAAGACAACCTTTGCAAAGGGGTTCGCGTGAACGGTTGCGTGCAATGATACCCCGCTCAACCAAAAAGCTGTATAATTCATCAGGGTTATCTGTGCGGATGAGGAAAAAGTTGGCATCGGAAGCAAACACTTTCGCGATGCCCGTAATTTCACCCAATGATTGCATCAAATTATCCCTTTCGGAAATGATTTGCTGAACACGTTCTGCTGTGATTTTTGGTTCTGAAAGGGATTGGAGTGCTTTTTCCTGCGTGAGTGTGTTGACGTTGTAGGGTGGTTTTACCTTCATCATCAACTGAATGATATCAGCAGAAGCGAATGCCATTCCCAGCCTGATGGCAGCCAGCCCCCATGCTTTGGAGAGGGTTTGCAGCACCACGAGATTGGGATACTTGTCCAGGGCATTCACCCAGGAACCTTGCCGGCTGAAATCCACATACGCTTCATCTACCACCACAAGCCCCGGGAAATTTTTCAATAATTCCGTCATAGCGTTATCGTCAAACCGATTGCCGGTGGGATTGTTGGGTGAGCAAAGGAAAAGCAGTTTGGTGTTGTCAGTCGCTTTTTCGAGGATGGAATTTACCGGAAGGCTGAAATCCTCATTGAGCAAAACCGTTTCATACTCCACGCCATTGATGCCGGCACTTACCTTGTACATGCCATAAGTGGGAGCAATCGACAAAACCTTGTCTTTGCCCGGTTCGCAGAAGGTGCGAAAGAGCATGTCAATGGTTTCGTCAGAGCCGTTTCCCAGGATGATGTTGTCCTTTTCAACCTGCTTAAGCTGTGCTATCCTGTTTCTCAGTTTTTGCTGAAAGGGATCAGGGTAGCGGTTCAGGGGTTTGTTGAAAGGGCTTTCATTGGCATCGAGGAAAATTCCTTCGTTGCCGGTAAACTCTTCCCGGGCCGAGCTGTAGGGCTTCAGGTTCAGGATGGCCGGGCGGGCCAGCTTTTTTGCGATATTTTGATCCATTACTTTTTCTTTTTTAAATGGGTGTTCATTACAACAGGTTCCCTTTGACAGACTCACTTCGACAGGCTCATTTCGACAGGCTCACTTCGACAGGCTCAGTGGCCGGAAGCCTGGGCTCAGTGACCGGAAGCCTGGTGCCTGAGCCTGTCGAAGGCACTACCATCGTCACTTCGACAAGCTCCGTGGCTGGTTATTTACATCGATTCCAGTCTCACACTCACCGCCAGCTTGTGCGCCAGCAGGTTTTCTGCTTCCGACATCTGGAGCAGGGTTTCTCCCAATCCTTTTAACCCGGAAGGAGTGATTTCCTGGAAAGTGATTTTTTTCACAAAGCTATCCAGGTTGACCCCGCTGTAAGCTTTGGCAAAACCGTTGGTAGGGAGGGTGTGGTTGGTGCCTGAAGCATAGTCACCTGCACTTTCGGGGGTGAAATTGCCCAGAAAGACGGAGCCTGCATTGACGATGGCTTCTGCAATTTCATCCTTGTTTTTCATGGCGATGATAAGGTGCTCGGGGGCGTATTCATTGACCATTTCTACCATTTCTTTTGTATCTTCCATGACAATGATTTTGCAGGATTCCAGGCTTTGTTCTATCAACTCTTTCCTGGGTAACAGTTCAAGTTGCCGGGCCATTTCGCTGATGGTATCCCGGGCCAGTTTTTCGTCGGTTGACAACAATATAACCTGGCTGTCGGGACCATGTTCGGCCTGGGAGAGAAGGTCGGAAGCAACAAAAGGAGCATTGGCTGTTTCATCGGCCATCACCAGCACTTCGGAAGGGCCGGCTGGGAGGTCGATGGCAATGCCCAGTTTCTGCACGGCTTGTTTGGCAGCGGTTACAAACTGATTTCCCGGGCCGAAAATTTTATTCACCACCGGGATGCTCTCCGTTCCAAAAGCCATGGCTGCGATGGCTTGAGCACCGCCAACCGTGTATATGCTGGTAACGCCTGATATTTTTGCAGCATACAGAATGGCCGGGTTAACTTTCCCGTCCTTGCCGGGAGGGGTACAAAGGACAACTTCCCTGCAACCTGCTATTTGCGCAGGTATGGCCAGCATTAATACCGAAGAGAATAGGGGTGCACTTCCTCCGGGTATGTAAAGCCCGACTTTCTGAATGGGTACCGGCTTTTGCCAGCACAATACTCCGGGAGAAGTTTCCAGCTTTACAGGCTCACATCTTTGGGCAGCGTGAAATTTGCGAATGTTTTCCGCTGCATTTTGAATGGCTTTTTGTAATTCCGGGCTCACAAGGCTGCCCGATTTTTCAATATCAGCGGTCGGAACCTGCAGTTCTTCCAACTGTACACCATCAAATGTACGGGTGAAATCTCTCAATGCCTGGTCTCCTTTGCGTTTTACTGCAAAGAAGATGTCTTCAACAGCCTGATCGAGGTAGTCAGCATCAATAGCCGGACGCTGCAACAGTTCTTCCCACGATGAACGGGGCGGATTGTTGGTGATGTTGATTTGTGGTTTCATGTTTTTATTTTAGATTTCAAAACTTAGATTGAAGAATTAAGATGGCTTGGTTGATCTTCTTCTGGTTATGTTTCGAGCGGAATTACAAATTCCGCTCAGCGCAGCTACTGACCAATAACCCAATAACCACCTAACCAATAACTAATTTACCATTTTCTCAATGGGAATTACGAGCAACCCCTGCGCACCGGCCTCTTTGAGCTCATCGATTACATCCCAGAAGCGCTCTTCGCCAATTACCGAATGTACGGCACTCCAGCCTTCTTCTGCCAGGGGCACCACGGTGGGGCTTTTCATGCCGGGGATGATGCTGATGATCTTGTCGAGGCTGTCGTTGGGTGCATTGAGCAGGACGTATCTGTTGGTGCGGGCTTTCATCACGGCATTGATTCGAAACACCAGTTTGTCGAGGATTGCCTGCTTCTCCGCGCTGAGGTTGTTGCCTGATACCAGAACAGCTTCCGATTTCAACACGATATCCACTTCTTTGAGGCCATTGCTCAGCAGGGTGCTTCCGGTACTTACAATATCAAAAATGGCCCCGGAAAGCCCAATGGATGGAGCTATTTCGACGGAGCCAAGGATTTCATGAATGTCTGCTTCTATATTGTTTTGTTGCAGGAAGTTTTGCAGGATGCGCGGGTAGGAGGTGGCGATGCGTTTGCCTTGCAGGTATTGCACCCCGTTATATTCTTCATTGCGGGGTATGGCGATGGACATGCGGCAACGGGCAAAGTTGAGGCGGTTGATAACGCTCAGGTCATTACCTTTTTCCAGCACTACATTTTCTCCCAGTATTCCCACATCTGCCACACCGTCTTCGATATATCCGGGGATATCGTCGTCGCGCAGGTAGAGGATTTCAACGGGGAAGTTTTTGCCCGAGGCCAGCAGAGTGCGGTTGCCGTTGCTGACACTGATGCCGCAATCGTTGAGCAGTTGAAGACTTTTTTCACTCAGGCGACCTGATTTTTGAATGGCGATTCTTAATTTTTGCATTTTCTGTTACGTTTAAAAGATTAGAATTTGTTGATTTTTTTCCATCTCAAAGGCTCCCGATAATTTGTTAAAGTGGGTAAGGTTTTTCGCGGGCAGAATAAAAATGAAAAAAGGCCCGCAGAAACCTGCGAGCCTTTTACATTGGGTACAATATATTTGGGTCTTCAGTTTTTTCTGCACAGATATTTCACTGCATGATGATGATGCAGATGATGATGAATGGAGGAAAAACTGTTGACCTGATTTGCTTTCATGTTATTAGAAATTTTGTTACGGATGAATAAACTGAATTTTGCAATGATTGTTTAAAGTTGTTTGCATTTTTGGTAAAAAAAAACCGCAGGATGTTATCCCACGGTTCGTTTTATGCTTGTACAACACAAGATCATCACGACTCTATACCGAGGGAATGAGTGGGTTGTGATGATGATGGTTGTTGAAATAGTTCATTTTTCTTTTTTTTTTGATGCAGCAAATGTAGGGATTATTTTTGGAAAACAAAATATTTTTCAGGTTTGTCTTATTTTATCCACCCTTTTTTTCACTTTCTCCCACGACTCCGTAATCAGGAAGCTCTCCTCCATGAAACCCACAATTTCCCTGAACCGATGAAAGGGGATGGCCATAGTGATGATGTTTTTGGGAACATATGGGCGCGCTGAGATATCGAACATGCCCATTACCGATCTGGGGTGTTCGTTTTCCTTTTCCATCAGTGGGTACTGGATAATGGTTGCACAGCCGGCACCAAAGGGTGCAATAACACCGTTAAGATCCTTGCGGTCGAAGTTTGAAAGGGTAAACAATGCGGAAAGTACATCGGGTGTGGCAAAGAAGATGACCACTTCGGGATGATCTTCCTCTTCGAGTTTATCCCATCGCTTAAAGACAATGTTTTTGCCATGGGATTCGACCACAGGAGCATTTCTGAGAAACTCTTCCACCAGTTCCGGCGATTGCTTATAGCGTTCGCCCTCAATTTGAGCATTGCCGCACGACAGGAAG
>SLPR01000034.1 GCA_007131895.1 Bacteroidales bacterium
CAACCATCGCAAAGAGACCTTCTTATGGTAAGCGTGGCTCCCGGTTTTGCCAACCGCGACGGGTTACTTATGCATCGGGATGCCTATAATGCTTTCCTGAAAATGCACCAGGCAGCTCAACAGGATGGCATCAGCCTTACCATCATCTCGGCCTACCGGAGTTTTGATCATCAAAAACGAATCTGGGAAAACAAATGGAATGGCCAACAGGTGCTAAGCGGAAATATCAGAGCTACTGATATTGCAGACCCGGAAGAAAGAGCTTCTGAGATTCTGCGTTTCAGCGCCATGCCCGGAACCTCAAGGCACCACTGGGGTACAGACATTGACATTAACAGCCTGAACAACAGCTATTTTTTGAGCGGAAGGGGCAAAAAAGAGTATGACTGGCTGAAGGAAAATGCACATAAATATGGCTTTTGCCAACCCTATACCCAACGCAGTGACCGCAATAATACAGGCTATGAGGAAGAGAAGTGGCACTGGTCGTACCTGCCGGTTGCCTCTGTATACCTGGAAACCTTCAAAGATTCGGTACAATACCAGCACATAAAAGGATTTGACGGATGGCAAACAGCAGAGCCTCTCCAGGTGATAGAGAATTACGTGATGGGTATAAACAAGGATTGCTATTAATACTGCTGAGGCCATGACGTTGACCACAGCTCTCATTTTTACTGTTTTTAAGATTAAGATATAATGAAAGTAAGATTCGCGTTTTATGTGAGGTTAACCGTAGTTATGCTGGGACTGGTACTCGTTGTAACGATCATGCGGGAAGCAAAATCCATACTGGTACCGATACTGGTTTCCGGTTTACTGGCAATTCTTATCAGTCCGTTTACCTCATTGCTGGAAAAATGGAAGTTCCCCAAAGCACTTGCTGTAGGGATAAGTGTAATTTCTCTTTTGGTTTTCACCAGTGCCCTGGTTTACTTTTTCTACAACCAGATTCTTGGTTTCAGTGGCGACCTGAGTTTGCTGGAAGCCAGAGTAGGCTATTATCTGGGGCAATTGAATATATTTCTGGAAAAGCATCTTGAGGGAGCAGTTCCCATCTCTGCCGATAGCCTGCAAAATGCTATCTTTCAATACTTATATGAGAATGCCGGAAACCTCACCCAGGGACTGATTGCCACGGCCGGCAGCCTTACAATGGTTTTTATAATGCCCATTTATATTTTTCTTTTCCTGTATTTCCGTAGTTTTCTTGCCGAGTTTATCCTGATGTCTTTTGAAGAAAAGGATAAAGCCAAGGTAAGAAATGTACTCTACAAGGTTAAACAGGTAGTAAAAAATTATATTGCAGGGATGTTTGTAGTGATAATTATTCTTGCCATACTCAACAGCATTGCGCTTTTGAGCCTTGGCATCAAACACGCCTTTCTGTTTGCCGGTTTTGCCGCTTTGCTCAATGTCATTCCTTTCCTGGGCCCATTTATCGGAGCCATACTACCCATTTTGTATGCATTTCTGACCAAAGACTCGCTATGGTATACTTTTGGTGTATTTATGGCATTTTACATCATCCAGCTTTTTGAGAGCAATCTTTTCACTCCCAGGATTGTGGGTGGAAGAGTTTCCATGAACCCCCTGATGACCATCATAGCCCTGTTCGTGGGTAACTTTATATGGGGTTTGGCAGGAATGATACTTTTCATTCCTGGCATAGCCATATTAAAAGTAATTTTTGATGAGGTGGAAGGAATGGAAGCATATGGTTTTCTGCTGGGGGATATAAAATCAGCAGAAAAGAAGACCAACCGACGCACGCTGAAAGAACAAATAACCAAGGTCAGGGGGCGTTTCCGGCTGTAAACTCTTAAGTTTGCAGAAAACCTATTTCCCTGTTTTCCTGCCTTTACCTTTTACTGGTGCAGTACCTCCTCCTTTCGCAGGAGCAGTACCTCCTCTTTTTGCCGGAGCAGTACCTCCTCTTTTCGCAGGAGCACCACCTCCTCTTTTTGCCGGAGCACCACCTTCTCTTTTTGCTGCGGAAGTGGCACTGGTGGTTTTTCCTTTTCCACCTCCACGGCTTCCATGGGAGGTGAACTTCTCTTTGCTGTCTGACTTATCCCCGGAGGTATCTTCGGATTGTTTTCCCCTTGATCTCCTACCCTCGCCTTTACCTCCTTTTCTGTCTTCATTAGCCTTGCGGAACGATGGTTTTCTTTCGGTCTTACCTGTAGCTGCTGTGGGACTTTTTTCTTCCTTGTCAGCTCGGGAAGGATAAGTTCTCCTGACACGGCCTTCCGACGACTTTTTTGGGGTAGATTTTTCTACCATTTCCAGTATGCCGGCTTTTTCATCATCCTCCAGCTCACGCCAGTCCCCCTGCGGCAATCCCTTGAGTGTAATATTCATGATGCGGATACGTTCGAGCTTTGTAACTTCATAGCCAAAATATTCACACATTCGCCGGATCTGCCTGTTCATCCCCTGCACAAGAATAATGCGAAAAACAAATGGAGAAACCTTGAAAACCGGGCATTTTTTGGTGTTCTTTCCCATTATGGGAACACCAGCTGACATCCCTTCAATGAAACTATCGGTAATGGGTTTATCAACCGTTACAATATATTCCTTCTCATGCTTGTTGCCTGCCCTTAAAATTTCATTGACAATATCACCGTTGTTGGTCAAAAATATAAGCCCCTGTGAATCTTTATCCAGTCTGCCGATGGGAAAAATCCGTTCGCTGTGATTTACGAAATCCACGATATTACCCCTGACATTGGTTTCGGCGGTACTTGTAATCCCCGTGGGCTTATTCAGAGCAAGGAGAATAAATGGTTTCTCTTCCACCTTGTCAAGCTTGATTCCATTGACCATTACTTTATCACCGGGTTTCACCTGATCCCCTAATTTTGCTCTCTTTCCGTTTACAAAGACGGTGCCTTTTTCAATGTATTTATCGGCCTCCCGCCTTGAGCAGATGCCTTTTTCGCTTATGTATTTATTGAGTCGCAGACTCGACGTGGTTTTCATAGTTGTAGGGTTCCTTTTGATGTATTACACAATCTGAAAAATTTCATGACTGGATATTTGTCCAAAACAAGACTGTAGTCTGAAAAAAGATTGAACTGCAAAATTACTCAAAACAATGGATGAACAATGGGATAAAATTAAACCATCGATTCTGCAGTAATAATCATCCACATTTTTGGCACGGCTTTTGGGTATAACATAATCAAAAAGATAATTCATCTTAAAACCACCAGATATGAAAAAGCTGATTTTAACCTCCGTCTTTGCCTGGCTCTTCGCAGCAGGAAGTGTGGTCTCTGCACATAACCCCCAGCAGGAATATCTGGGGTTGCCCGGAGACAATTTTAATCTTTTTGCCGTCATGAATCTTTTCCAGCAATCTGAAACACTGGAAGCTTTCGAAAGAAGCATCAATGACCCGGAAACCATGATTAACAACCTCGACCTGAACGGCGATGGTTATGTTGACTACATTATGGTACATGATTACAAAGAGGGAAATATCCACAGCATCGTTTTGCGTGTTGCCCTAAACCGGAATGAACACCAGGATGTAGCAGTTTTTGTGGTAGAAAGCCTCAGAGATGGTTCTGTACGGATACAACTTATAGGTGACAAAGCCCTTTATGGACCCAATTATATTGTTGAGCCCAATTATGCCGAAAGACCCAATCCGGGATACCAGGGCAACGTTAGCCAGTCACATACTACAACCGTGGTTCACACTACCTATTATGAAGTAGCTCAATGGCCCGTGATAGTGTATATGCACAGACCAGCCTACCGCCCCTGGCGCTCAGCATGGTACTGGGGATACCACCCCATATGGTGGAGCCCATGGAGTCCTCACTACTACCATTATTATTATGGATATCACTACCACTGGCACGGACATTATCATGCTTATTACCGTCCCTGGGGACATCCTCGCTGCACTCACTACCACACCGTATACGTGGTTAACCACAGACAAACCTCGCCTACAGTAGTTACCAGGGCAGAACAAGGCAGATACAGAAACACCTACAGTCAACCTCAGAAAGCCCAGGAAGGACAGCAGCTCTTTGCACAAAGACATCCTGGCAGATACGAAACAGTTGCAACAAAAAGCAACATAGCTACACCAGAATTGAGACAATCTTCTAGTGCTGTGCAGGAAATTAAGCAAAGCCCTGCCAGAGAAGTAAGAACTCCAAACGCTGGTAGTGAGAGAAGACAAGACGATGCTGTAAGGCAATCTTCAGAAGATGTACGCCGCCAGAGCCCTGCAGAAAACCAAACCAGGGATAACAGGACTATTCAGCAGGACAATGCAAGACAGCAGGCACAACCTACTCGCAGCCAGGGTTCGGAAGCAACCCCCAGACAGCAGGCACAACCTGCACAACCTGCACGCAGTCAGGGTTCAGAAGCAGACCGCAGCAGAGATAACAGCAGCCCGGCAGTTCGAAGCACACCACCTCCTGCAAGGCAAAGTAGCCCTCCTCCGCAAAGAGAAGTTAATCGCCCTGCTCCGGAAAGAAATACAAGTGCTCCTCCGAGCTCACCGCCAAGAGTGAATAACAACAATAACAGACCTTCTGCTCCGGCGGTAAGTTCACCTCCGGCCAGGACCAATACGCAGCCATCTTCCAATGTAAGGTCATCGGGTCAGAGTAACACCAGAAGCACACCGCCTCCCTCCAGAAGCAACAACAGCAACCAGAGAGGCAACAATTCAAATGAAAACGATAACCGCTCAGAAAGAAGATAATCAGTCAACCTGCCCCATTCATTAATTAGATTAAGATCAAAAAAAGCGCAACCGTCAATTGACGGTTGCGCTTTTTTTGGGGTAACATATTCCACGAATAGATTGTAACTTTTACCTTCCTAACCCAATCAGTAAATCTTTGATTAAAAAAGATGCATTACCTTTTGCCCCGGGCAATTTGTTACTTCTTTTCGATGTGCATCACCTGCACATTTCCTGAACTGTCGGTTGAATACCATTCTTGTTTCGTCCTTTGGGATTTTACCACGATCCATACTTTGGGAACTTCGGCGTCTTTTGCCTTGATACTTAAGGTTCGTTCGGTATTTTTCCATTCAAACTCATTGGCAACCTCTTCGCCTGCAAAAGCAATAGCAGAAGTGAAAGATTGCGTACCCTGGCCTCCACTTCTGAAGATCAAGGTACCGGCGTTTTCGATGGTAGAGCTACTACCGTCAGGAGAGCGAGACTCAAATTTCACAACGTTCCATTCTGCTGTAAGCCTTGATGAAAGGCGGCTCTGCGGAGAGCAGGCTGCAAAAATAATCAATAACGCTACTACGGGTAAATAAATTTTTCTTTTCATTTTTTTACAATTTTAAGGGATGTTGATTATGATTTACATATTTAGAGAAAACAGTAATTTAACAGGAGTTTTTTGTTAAAGGTTGAAGGTTTGAAACAAAGCAAATTACAGGCACTGTGTTGCTATCAAAAACAAGAAAATTGTCAGCACCTATAGCGACCAATCAACATTCAATACAAATTTACTAACTTATTTTTAATCTTAACGCATTTTTCCCCATAACAAGTACCTTTAGGATTTCAATCGCAAACATAAAAAGAATTTGATAAATTATTAACCCATAACTAATTTAATCCGGTTTTTTTGGGGGGGGGGTGGACCATAAACCTAGAAAAACACATCTGTTATAACCAATACCTAGTTTCTTAACTCCTACCCTACCAGGATAAATCAATGCTAATACAATAAGCATAGCATTTTGCTATTTCTATTTGTGGAACCCTGCCATGCAAGAAGTGTGCTGGAAGATCCATTTCAATACCACCGAGTATGACATTGAAGATTTCGCAATATGTATTGAGGAGTTGCTGGAAGGGGAAAAGTAAATTCCTTCATCATCAGGAAAGACTTCAAAGCAAAGCCCGGGACAGCAAATCAGTCCCGGGCTTATCAATTCCTTCCAATAAACATAAGGTGAAAATCTATCTTGCTTCCAGCGCTTCAACCCTTCTGAGCAATGCTTCAATCAGCTGTTGCTGACCCTCAATGGTCTGCTGCTGGTGCTGTATGATCTCGTGCTGCTCCTGCATTCCCTTTACCATTACCGGTATCAGTCCTGAATAGCCCAGGGTCAATACATCCGATTCGTCATCCAGAGGTTTTACCAGTTGGGGGAAGATTTTTTGCACATCCTGGGCCAGGAAACCCATCTGATTGATCAGATCATTGTCTTTAAACCTTTCTGCAGCCTCTGAACTGGCTGACAACTTTTCAGGTATCAGATCATAATTTACCGGGTTTAACTCCATGAGTTTGCCAATGCTGCTGTCCATGGACCTTATGTTTCTTTTGTACCTTTGATCGGAAAGACTTTGAATGGAAGTAGATACCCCATAATAGGTATGGACATATGCTGACCACCATCTTCTGTTAGACCGACCCAATAGCCCGAAAAGATCTTCACTGGCTTGAAAAATGGGGTCAGTGGCTGTTGAGGTAAGTTCAATTTTTCGGTTTGTATTTGAATGGTGAACAATAAGGTCAAGCTGTGCACTGGCCGGTCCGCCTATTCCCATATTGCCGTTTTTAAGGATCATCAGGGCATCGCGGCGATTGGTGCTTGAAGTGCCATTTCCAATAACGAGCAGGCGGTCATTGTTGTTCCAGTCAAATGCTGAATTTGGAGTATATCCAGTGTTATAGCTACCGAAAGCCACTTCGTAAGCTGATGGTGCTATGACCCCATCTCCAAAAGCCGTGGCAACATATCCTGATGCTTCTGTATATGCACCCCAGGCCGTGGATGAATATTTTGATGCTTGGGTATTATCACCCCAGGCCATGGCCATGTTTCCTGATGCTATTGTATTTGCACCAAAGGCCGTAGCCATCCAGGCTGTTGCTTTTGAACCTGAACCCCAGGCTGTGGAATGATTTGATGATGCTTCTGTACTACTGCCCCAGGCTGTAGATCCGAATCCTGATGCTTTTGTATTGGTACCCCAGGCCGTGGCCCAGCCTTCTGATGCCTCAGCACCACTACCCCATGTAAAAGAAAAGGCTCCCGATGCTTTGGTATTCATTCCAAATGCCGTACTATAAATTCCAATGCTATTCTTGTCCCAGTAGGTTGATCCCGCATCACTTACAGTTCCTGCCCGGAAAGCAGACTTATCAGGATACCACATCATACGTGTTCCAGCTCCTGTTGCCGGCGGATCTCCCGGGTTGAAGGTGAAACTTCCCTGAAATAATACGTTCCCTTCCCCGACTCCCAGTCCCTGAACATGAAGCTGGGATGTTGGGTTGTTGGTACCTATTCCCACATTAACATTCGTTGTTACATTACCGGAACCATCATTCCAGTGTATGGTACCTGACTCACCCTGTGGGCCTGCCGGGCCTTCAGTTCCCGGGATGCCTTGCACGCCCTGCGGGCCTTGGTCTCCCTGTGGGCCGGGTTCACCTTGTGGTCCTTGCTCTCCCTGCAGTCCTGCCGGGCCTTCAGATCCCGGGATGCCTTGCTCGCCCTGCGGGCCCTGGTCTCCCTGTGGGCCGGGTTCGCCTTGCATACCGGGTTCTCCCTTTGGGCCTTGTGGTCCTATTTCACCCTGGGGACCTGTTTCTCCAATCTGGCCAGGCTCACCCTGAGGTCCCTGTGGCCCTGCCGGACCGGGTTCACCCTGTGGACCTGGCTCTCCCCCGCTTTCGGCATATAATGCATAGGGCACACTCAGCAATGGGCTGGTACCCAGTTGCAACCCGTTTACACTCACCCGGATAAAATATGGTCCCTGCGACCAGTCTATGGAAGAGAACCCTTCAGTATTCTGGGTACCAATGTGCAGGTTTACCAAGCCAAAGGCATTGGTTGTACTATTGTGGATTTCATTAAAAACAGAGCTTCCCTGAGCCGTTCCCTGCAACAATTCAATAAAAATGGTTACATTTTCATTCTCCAGCACCACTCCCGAAGCATTGCGCAATGCAGCCTGGTAATTGAAAGCTGGTGGCGACTGGGCAAGGGAATAGTATGCAGGTGCCAGGAAAAATACCAATATTACCAGGTATCTGCCTAAGAATTGCAGAAAAAAAGAGGAAGAAAAAAATCTTCCCCCTTGGTTATTATCGGAATGCTTGTAATCGTACATTATTTTCATATTAATAGGTTAAATTTTTAGCAATATCAGATCAATGGAAGTTGCCTTCGGAAGTCAATACTTGTTGTGTAACCAGATTTTGAAATTGCAATTTTGTTAAAAAGGTGTTTATTGCAGATAATTTATAAATCATTTTCTATGAATTTATAAATCACTACAATAAATATAATGTTTATTTTAATGCAAACAACCGTTTAGTTAAAATATTTCAAATCATTGGTTCCAAATAAGCTAAATGCCTGTCAATTCGAACGTAGTGAGAAGTCTATCTCTAATTAATTTGAAATAAATATTTGTATCGGTCACTAATGATTTCAAATCTGGATCATTAATATGGAATCTGTTTACATGATTAGTTTCACTGATCTCTCCCGCATAGCGGAATCGGCTAGATAGATGGTGTTTTTCTCAGGAGGAACAGGGCGGGCCTTCCTGTCTGCCAGCATAGGGTTGGTTTCCAGGGCAGAGGAATCGGTGTTGACAGTTCGCCGGTAGGTTATTATCGGAAATTTAAGGCGATTCTAAAAATTTATTTCCCTGTCCCTGAACCCCATCAGGTATAATATGGCATCCAAACCAATGGTGGAGATAGCATGCTGGGCTGAAGCCTTCACTTTGGGCTTGGCATGAAAGGCAATCCCTAACCCTGCCTGTTGTATCATGGGCAGATCGTTGGATCCATCACCCACGGCAATTACCTGCTCCAGATGAATATCCTCCTTAAAGGCAATGAGTTTGAGCAGTTCTGCTTTTTTATCTCCATCTACAATTTCGCCCACATGGCGACCGGTGAGTTTGCCGTTTTTGATCTCCAGCTCGTTTGCGAATACATAATCCACAGCCAGTTTGTTTTTCAGGTAATTCCCAAAATAGGTGAAGCCCCCCGAGAGAATGGCCGTGCGGTAGCCATACATTTTTAAGGTTTTGAAAAGGCGTTCAACCCCTTCGGTCAAGGGAAGGGCTTCAGCCACTTCTTTCAATA
>SLPR01000008.1 GCA_007131895.1 Bacteroidales bacterium
AAAACTTTGCAAAGATAAGGAAACTAATAGATTTGTGCTGCGAAAAAAACGGAAGATATTGCACATTAGGAAGATAACAAAACTCGCGAAGTATCAATAATTGCAATAGATTTGTTAATTTTGCGTTTGGAAATTATTAAACCCCACAGATGCGAAAAAACAAACCCAATCCACCAAAAAATACTTTTAAAGATAAGCCTGCCCCCGGAACAGGTAAAAAGAATGATCTAAAGGGTAATGAGTTCAGTTTTAAAAAGTTTTTCACCTCTTTTAAAGATCAGCGTTACAGGAAAATATTCGGACTGCTTCTGATTATCATTTCATTCTACCTGTTGCTGGCCTTTACCTCCTACCTTTTTCACTGGCAGGACGACGACTCATACCTGGAAGACAAGGCCTTTAGTTTTGGGCTGTTACTGGACAGCTCCGTAATAGCCAAAAACATGATGGGCAGACTGGGCGCTGTTACATCACACATTTTCATCAAGAAGTGGTTTGGAATTTCTTCATTTCTGTTCTCCCTGGTAGCATTTGTAGGGGGCTATAGGCTCATGACAAAAAAATCTGTTTTGCCGGTCTGGAAAACCATCAGGTACAGCTTCTTTGCGATGATATGGTTTTCGGTAGCACTGGGTTTTGTTTTCACTTCGGAGGCATGGACCATCCTGGGAGGTACTTTTGGATATGAAAGCAATGTGAAACTCAATGGCATTTTCGGAAAAATCGGAACCGGATTTATTCTTTTGTTTGCTCTGGCCAGTTTCCTGATTGTAGTATTCAACCTCAACACAACCCATTTCAGGCAATTGATGGCCAGGTTGAGAAAAACTACTGATGAAACAGATGCCAGCGAAGAGGAAAGCCCGGAATCATCGGAAGAGGGATTTAACACAGATGATACAGAATTGACCACACAAACATCCTTTGAAGATCTGGACTCTGAAATGGCCATTATAGAAAAAATCAGGAACAAGGGGCAGGCCGAAAAGGGAACTCAGGAGAAAAAGGATGGATTTTTTGAATTCAATGTGGGAGAAGAAGAGGAGATGGTAAAACCCACCACAAATAACGAATCCGGTGCTGACAAGAATGATGAACCCAAAGGCCCTGAATTGGAGATTGAAATAGCAGACGATACCAAAATCAGCAACAGCAACTATCAGCCCATTGATGATCCTTCTGCCAATGCCACAGATAGCCTGTCACAGGATTTGGGCGACTATGATCCTACCCTGGAGCTGCCTCACTATAAAATACCGCCGATAGATTTGATGGATGACCATGGCAACAGCACCATCAATGTAAACAAGGAGGAACTGGAAGCCAACAAGGTCAGAATTGTTGATACCCTGAGAAATTACTCCATTGAGATAGATAAAATTAAGGCAACCATTGGGCCCACGGTTACCCTTTACGAAATAATACCTGCTGCAGGGGTTCGCATCTCAAAAATCCGCAACCTGGAAGATGATATCGCACTAAGTCTTTCTGCCTTAGGCATACGTATCATCGCACCCATTCCCGGTCGCGGCACCATTGGTATTGAGGTGCCCAACAGCAAGCCGGAAATTGTTTCCATGAAAAGCATCCTCGGGAGCGAGAAATTCCAGAATTCAGGTTTTGACCTGCCCATCGGGCTGGGAAAAACCATTGCCAACGAGACATTCATAGCTGACCTTACCAAAATGCCCCACCTGCTGATGGCAGGTGCCACCGGACAAGGAAAATCGGTAGGACTGAATGCCATTCTGGCAAGCATCCTCTTCAAAAAGCACCCTGCTTACGTAAAATTTGTGCTGGTGGATCCCAAGAAGGTAGAACTGACCCTATTCTCTAAAATTGAACGACATTACCTGGCCAAATTGCCCGATTCGGCAGAAGCCATTATTACAGATACGCGCAAGGTAGTGCGCACCCTGAATTCGCTCTGCATTGAGATGGACAATCGCTATGACATGCTTAAGGATGCCAAAGTAAGAAACATTAAGGAGTACAATGCCAAATTCATCAAGCGCAAACTTAACCCCAATAACGGACACCATTTCCTTCCCTATATCATTCTTTTCATTGATGAGTTTGCCGACCTTATCATGACGGCAGGCAAGGAAATAGAACTGCCCATTGCACGTCTGGCGCAATTGGCCCGTGCCATCGGAATCCATTTGATCATTGCCACCCAGCGCCCTTCTGTGAATATCATTACAGGGATGATCAAAGCCAACTTCCCGGCAAGGATAGCCTTCAGGGTAACATCAAAAATTGACTCAAGAACCATTCTGGACACGGGAGGGGCAGACCAGCTAATTGGTCGTGGTGATATGTTGCTATCTACGGGCAGCGATTTGCTGAGACTCCAGTGTGCTTTTATCGACACCCCTGAGATTGAACGGATCACGGACTATATTGGCTCGCAAAAAGCATTTACCGACACATTTATGCTGCCCGAGGTGGCTGATGATGAGGGAGGTGAAACAGATGATTTTGATCCCGCAGACAGAGATGAATTGTTTGAAGAAGCAGCCAGGGTAATAGTTGCTACACAACAAGGATCCACCTCGCTGCTGCAGCGAAAACTTAAACTGGGATACAACAGAGCAGGAAGAATTATTGATCAACTCGAAGCTGCCGGTATCGTGGGACCCTTTGAAGGGAGCAAAGCCCGGGAAGTAAGAATAAAGGACGAGGTGAGTTTGGAACAGATTTTGAAAGGTAACTACAGTTGAAGACCAAACTTAAGATTTTAATATTGATAAACAGACAAAAACTTGTAAAATGAGAAAGATAACATTAATAGCTGCCATGCTTTTGGTAAACCTGCATATGGTCGCAGCACAAACAACACCCGAAACCGTCTATGAACAAAAAGCCAACGAGCTCCTGAAAAAAGCCAGTGCACTGGTGAAAGGCTACAGCTCTATGGAAATTGAATTTTCATATATTATGGAAAATACGCAAATGAACATCACGGAGCGTATGTCGGGAAAAATTTACTCCAAAGGAGACAAGTACAGAATGGTACTGGGTGATAATGTTTTTATTTCAGATGGAAAGACTGTCTGGAATTACATTGATGACCTTTATGAAATTCACATCAACAGTGTAGAAAATACCGAAGGAGGTCTCACACCTACGGCATTGATAGAGGACTTTGAGAACGAATACCGGGGAAAGTTCATTCGCCAGGAGAGCCACAAAGGGAAACTGGTTGATATTCTTGACCTTGTACCCCTTGCCCCACAATCCTTTTTCAAATACCGCCTGGCCCTGGATGCAAGAGACCACTCCATTGTTTATACCATAGCTTACGACCGTCATGGCGGAACCTATACTTACAATATCGACACTTTGAGACCCAACACCAGCATATCCGATTCACGTTTTGTATTTAACAGATCAGATTTCCCCGAAGCTGTTGATGTTATAGATTTAAGGTAGATATTATTTTCAAGCCGACAACTCATAAAGTCCATAGGATTTTAAAAAAGCAACCGTAAACTTCTCATTAGTTTACGGTTGCTTTTTTCTATTGTGACTTCTGCAGGAACCAATACAATTCCCGGGTGTAACTCCTCCGAGGGGATTATTTTTGTTGCGTTATGCTTTTGTTTCGAGGGTTTCTGACATCAATGAGCCGGTAATCTCTGAACGTATAGATATAAACAAACTGATTTTCAAAACCCCCTTCATAATCATTCTTTCGCTGGAACCAGAAGGGAGTATCGTAAGCTTTGTGTTGATTCATTACATCAATACACCTTGAAAAGTTACTCCCGTATTGCATAAGAGCGGTAAAAAAGTACATTCCGGTTTGTGCAGCCCAGAATCCCATAGGACCTGGTTCAACATGGTTATCTGTACGATAGCGACGGATAAAATGCAGGTTATCAGGATTTTCATAATCCACAAAGTCAGAAGTAAAAATATGCACATTCAGATTGCGCAAATAGTTGTAATCTACAGATCTGTATTCGCTCCACTGGGGCACTCCAAAAACAACCATGTCATAAGTTTCCCTCAGTTGGTTTAGCTGACGGGTATAATTGGCAATAACAGCCTCTCCACCCATAAGGCTTACAATAACATTGCGTCTGTTTTTATCCATAGCCGATGTGAGTTGATCGATACCGTCCCTGGACAAGATTATTTCAGTCACATTATCTCTGCCCTTATACTTGTTTATCTCTGGTGCAGTAATGAGATTTCCTGCACGCTGAGCCTTTAATAAAGAGTCATTAAGTACGTAAACATTGGTAATTCTTTCGCCTACGTAAACACCATTGAAGAAATATCCATCAAGGTTGGCCATATTGATACTGTCATGGTAAAACTCCAACCTGTTAAGACCTTCATTAAGTGATTTTTTGTAGCCCGAAATAAGCCCTGAAATACCAGGCTGGTTATTATGCACAAGAATGATATTATCCTGGCTGTAATTTTCAACTATGTAGTTGGCCATGTCGTTAACCTGTGTCTGTATGCCGGGCTGTGCCTGAAACATATTGGGGTATTCTTTCAGCATATCATTCCATACAACTCTTTCGCTGGCAGAGTATAAAGGAGCTACAATTGGAATGCCTCTTTGCCGTGCAAAGTTGGCAATAACAGGAAAAACAGCGGGAAAAAAGGGACCAATAATAAGGTCCATCTCCCCCAGATTGGTGTTCCATGTAGCCTGGCGAGCCTTAAGTTCCGAGTCGCACACATCCATTACTGTAAGCCTTATGTCTGCCCCTCTTGCTCTCATAGAATCCAGTGCCAGTACAATTCCCTGGTAGTATTCCATAAAGGTGAAGGATCGCTCTCTTGCCTGCTGGCTGATATCAGCATCGTCTCCGATATTTTCAAGGTAAAGAGGAATAAGAAGCGCTACATTGTAAGTATTTTTTAGCGAGGGGTTTTCACAGTAGGGGTCAGTAATTACCGGTGCCATTGGCTGAGGTTTTACTTCTTCCGGTTCGTAAACAAAAGGAGGTTGATGCTGCGAAACAGTTTCAACGGGAATTCTTATGGTTTGACCTGCTTTTAAACCATCTTTTAGTTCAGGATTAAGCTTTTCAATTTCAGCAATGCTCACTCCAAATTCCCTGGAAATAGAGAAGAGTGTCTGGCGGGGCGGAACAGCATATTCAATGAAGTTAACAACCTTTTGCCTGTATTGGGGAATCCTTACTATCATGTTGGTTCTCAATCCTCTACGTATCTCGGGATTATGTTCAAGCAATTCCGACTCGCTGATATTATGCATTCTGGAAATCCCGTAAACCGTCTCCCGCCTTTTTACCTGATGTTCAATAAAGGTAACTTCTTTGAGGGTTTTCGTCTGCGGTTCAGTAGAAGTGGGCTGTTGCTTAACCGGTATACGGATCATTTGATCATAACGAAGGTCCTGCCCTTGTAGTTCAGGGTTTTCGCGCAGAATATCCTCTACTGTTACCCCATAGGCACGGGCAATGGAAAACAAAGTTTGACCCTGCAATACGGGATGAAAGAAATATTCTTTGCCATTTACATTCTGAATCGTAGTGGAACGGTTTACAATCTGCGGCGATTCCTGGGCCTGTAGTTGCATTCCAGCTGCAAAAAGATACAAAGCGGTTATGAGTAATGCTATTTTTTTAAACACAATATCAGGATTTGGTTATACCAAAAATTATTATAGACAAAGTATTGCAGTTTTTCAGTCTCTTTCAAACATATACCAATACGAAAATGGTACAGCGATTATTGTTCATGGGAAATTTTTATTCCCATTCTATGGTGGCAGGTGGCTTTGAACTGATATCATAAACCACCCTGTTAATTCCTTTCACCTTGTTGATGATATCGTTGCTGACTTTGGCAAGAAAATCATAGGGCAAATGCGACCAGTCTGCTGTCATACCATCTGTTGAGCCCACAGCCCTGAGGGCAACCGCATTTTCATAGGTTCTCTCATCACCCATTACCCCTACACTTTGCACCGGAAGCAAGATTGCAGCAGCCTGCCAGACCTGTTCGTACAAATGCCAGTCTTTCAACGCTTTGATGTAAATATGATCTACTTCCTGCAATATCCGGACTTTTTCTTCGGTAATATCGCCTAAAATACGAATTCCCAGACCGGGCCCCGGAAAGGGATGCCGGTTAATTAAAGCAGGATTGATTCCAAGGCTCTTGCCCACTCTTCTTACCTCATCCTTGAACAAACTGTTGAGAGGTTCCACCACCTTCAGTTTCATAAAATCAGGCAAACCTCCTACGTTGTGGTGCGATTTGATGGTGGCAGAGGGACCATTTACAGATACTGATTCGATTACATCAGGATAAATTGTACCCTGTCCCAGCCATTGGACATCTTGTATTTTATGAGCTTCGTCATCAAAAACCTCAATGAATACCCTGCCAATAATTTTCCGTTTTTCTTCCGGGTCACTTACTCCTTTCAGCGCATCCAGGAACCTGTCGGCAGCTCTTACTCCTTTAACATTCAACCCCATGTGTTCATAGGATGCCAGCACATCGTCAAATTCATTCTTACGCAAGAGTCCATTATCCACAAAAATACAGTGCAATCGGGGTCCAATGGCCTGATGAAGCAAAACACCTGCTACGGTAGAATCTACCCCACCCGAAAGCCCAAGTACCACTTTATCATCACCAAGTTTCTCCTTAAGGGCATTCACGGATGAACTGACAAAAGATGCGGCAGTCCAGCTTTGACTGCAACCACAGATGTCCGCAACGAAGTTTTTAAGCAATGCCAGTCCATCTGTAGAATGATACACTTCGGGATGAAACTGCAGGCCGTAGGTCTGGCTGTTTGTATCTTTAAAGGCAGCTACTTCTACATCGTGTGAGCTGGCAATAAGTTTAAAGGTTTCAGGGAGGCGTGTAATGGTATCTGCATGCGACATCCATACCTGTGAGTTATCGCCGATGCTGTCCATCAGCAATTCCTGCTTATCGATAAAAGCAAGATTGGCTCTGCCATACTCACGGGTAGAAGACGGCTGAACATCGCCACCTTTATTTAGTGCTATGTATTGGGCACCATAACAAACTCCAAGCAATGGAAACCTGCCATAAAAGGCATCAAGGTTTATACGGGGAGAGTTTGCATCGCGCACACTGGAAGGGCTACCCGACAATATTACACCTTTTAGACCCTCCATGTTGGAGGGAATATGATGGTAGGGATGAATTTCACAATACACATTCAGCTCCCTGACCCTCCTGGCTATCAACTGGGTATACTGAGAGCCAAAATCCAAAATCAATATCATTTCCTGCATGCTGCAAAGATAAGCATAAGGGCGGTTTTCACACAACATTAATTTACCCAATAGTTGAAGATTTGAGGTAATTTTGACATATTCCCTGATTTAATATGATTTCGTTTAACCACACTAAGAAAAAGTCAGTGGGCGTAATCCACGATCCTGCCTGCATATCTTCCGTTTCTGATAATCCATGTAACCTCGTATTTTAAGGGTTCCCGGCTGTTGGACATATGAATATAAAGCCGTTTGGTATCAGCAGATAAAAAAGCACGTGTATAACAATTTATTCTTTCGTTGAAAATTAAAAACCTTCTTTTCCTGCATAAATTGGGTTCAAACAGGTCAGCGTATGAATGGTAGGGCAATTCAATGTATTCATTTCCTGTGTCGATAAACACAGCTCCCAATTTGCGGTTAGGCACCCGGCCGTTATAACCCCAGTAAGGATTCCCGTCAATGTAGCGCAGATATCTTTCACCCGGTACAAAACCCAGCTGATGTTCAAAAGTACGAAACCTTGAAGCCGTTATATAAATCCGGTAATCGTCAAGAAGGAGCAACAAACTGTCGTGCGAAAGATACTGAATATCAAATTCACGAAGTCCTGCATGGGGTTGCACATCCAAAATTGACCCGATAAAAGTAAAACTCCCAATTTCGGTTTTAAGCAAACTGTCACCCAGTCTGAAATAACTTTCCTGCAATGCTTTGTAATCAGTAAGTACAAAATAATCATCCTGTGCAGTTGTTGTATCAGAAAAAAGATACAGGCCAGATACCAGGGTCAGAATAAATGAAACTTTTCTGATTAAAAGACTCATAATGCGTTGTTTTTGACCTCTGACAAATTTACAAAATAATTCAAAACCAGACAACTTAAGCTGTTGTATGGATGAAACTTAAATGAGCACAAAAGCTCATAAAGGGAGATGAAAGTAAGACCATTCAAGTTCCATTTAACCAACCGATCCCGCTTTGCGGGAGAGCACAGCGAAGCTAATTACTCAAAACAGTTTTATTCGAATAACTTGCACAATAAAATCATTCTAACTAAAAAAGCCAGGCAGGAAAGTTTGAAACGACCGATACGTGAAAATGGGTAAAACCTATCAAACATTAAAAAGATACCAAAAACAAATGTTAAACTACAGACAAATTATATTTAAAAGCAGGTAAATAATCTGCAAGTTAAGAGAATGATTATTTTTGCAATAAAAACAGAATATTGACTGCAATTAAATAATAATAAAAGACCTTATGGGAACCATTTCAGAAAATTTCATGCAAATAAAAGAGAGCATTCCTGCCGATGTAAGTTTAATTGCCATTAGCAAGACCAAATCCAACGAAGAGATAATGGAAGTTTACCACTGTAGTCACCGGCTTTTTGGAGAGAGTAAAGCCCAGGAGCTGGTGCCTAAGCATGAAGAACTGCCCCGGGACATTGAATGGCATATGGTTGGTCACCTGCAATCCAACAAGGTTAAATACATTGCCCCGTTTGTATCTATGATACATTCTGTTGACAGTGCGAAGTTGCTGAAAACCATCAATAAAGAAGGAAAAAAGAATCATAGGGTAATTGACTGCCTTCTGCAGATGCACATTGCAGAAGAAGAAACCAAGTTCGGGCTTGATTATGAAGAGCTTTCCGGCCTGCTGGCATCGGAAGAATTTAAAAAGATGGAACATATAAGAATCAGAGGACTTATGTGCATGGCAACATACACGGACAACACGGAACAGGTGAGCAAAGAATTCCGGCAACTGGTAAAATATTTTGAGCAGGCAAAATCGGCCTTCTTCCCCCACGATGAAATGTTTAGCATAAAGTCTATGGGAATGTCAGACGATTAC
>SLPR01000435.1 GCA_007131895.1 Bacteroidales bacterium
CGGGAGGTCAGATCTATATTGCTTTCGTTTACCAGGGAATTGACGGACATAATTTTCATGTTGACGATTTCAGAGTAATGCACCAGCCACAGGTTGAAAAACCAGTATTTTATAGTGAGCTGGACTTTAATCTTAAATTGATGGACCAGGAGCCACCCTATCAGAGCTATGGATATGGCCTGAAATTTCCTAATATATTTCGCGATGCCACTTGGATGGATGGGCATTATTACTTGATAACCGGGCCCGGAATTTTGTATAAAACAGAACCGGAAACAGCAAAAATAGAAATCATGGGCACTGTTTCGCCTGCTTTTACCAATGGAATTGCTTATGATCATCTGTCGGATAAGATGTACCGGATTTCAACCGAAGTGTTTTATGAATTGAATCCTGCCACCGCAGAAAGCACTCTTATCGCCAATTTTCCTTCGGGTTTTATTGCAAGTGAAATTGCCTTTAACAATCAGGGAGAATTGTTCTTTGTTTACAAAGAATCTGACTTACTCAAATTCGGAACCCTGGATGTAACTACCGGCGATTATACGGAAATTCTTGAGACTGATTTAGCCACCAATACCATAGGAGGCCTTTACTATGATTATACAGACGATGTTTTTTACTTTCAGTTTAATGTACATGCTACGGAGATGGTTTCCGAGCTCTACAGGTTTGATTATCATAATGCTGAACTGGTGCAGGTAGAAAGTGCAGAATCCAACAATATCAGGACAGGAATTGTTTCTCCCTGGTCGCAGGTAAACTTTCAAATCACAGACAGCAACACCGGTAATCCTTTAGAAGGGGCGGTTGTGCTGGCAGGCAACAATGAGATTACTTCCAATGCACAAGGGGTGGTTCAGTTAGGACTTGGCTATGGTACCCATAATTACGAAGTTGTCAAAGATGGCTATTTCGCTGCCAGTGGTTCTTTTGAACTGGGTGTGTCCGGTCTTGAGCTGGAGGTATCGCTCACTCAGTCCCGCACCCTTACTGTTAGCGTGTTCACCGGCGCCAACCCCATTCCCAATGCTACTGTTTCTCTTGATGGAGGGGATTTACAGCAAACAACAAACTCACAAGGGGTTACTACTTTTGCTTCCCTTACTCCTGAAGAATATGACTATTCTGTTTCCGCTACAGGCTATCAGCCGGTATCGGGTAGCGTAGACCTGGCAGGAGGAGATAAAGAACTGGAAGTATTTCTCGAGCTCAATACCTACCTTATAACCGCAGAGGTTTTTCCTTCAGGAGCAGGTTCAGTAAGTGGTACCGGTGAGTTTAACCATGGATCACAAGTCTCTCTGAATGCAACAGCAAACGCAGGCTTTGTTTTTGCCAGCTGGACAGAAAACGACCAGGAGGTATTTACCAATCCGGGTTATTCTTTTACAGCGGGCAGCAACAGAGCCCTGGTGGCCAATTTTGAACAAACCACCTCACTGGATGAATACAATGAGACTGGCATAACGCTGTATCCCAATCCTGCAAGTAACCGCTTACATGTTTCTCTTGACAATTATCCTTCCCGGGTGCAGGTTTATGACCTTAAAGGCACCCTTTTGCTGAGCCTGGAGAAACCGGAAAAGGAATTTCAGATGGATGTATCTTCCTTTAAGCAAGGGGTTTACCTGTTAAGGGTTGTAAATGATGCAGGCATTCAAAGCTATAGGTTTATAGTTACCCAATAGCAGCACTCCGGTTATCACAGTGCATGTTCGTCAATGGATTTTCTTTCCATTGGGTATCTGCCCGTGAAACAGCAGTTCAACTTTACTGAAAGAGGAATGATGTCGTAGGTTCATCGTTCCTTTTTCAGTATAACCCTGTTGCCGGGAAGATAATCCCATCTCCCTGACAACATTATGGCTCTAAACAGGTTTACATAATCAGAGTTAAACCGAAGCCTTTACCCATGAAAAAAATCCTTCTTACCGGTGCTACCGGATATATTGGTAAACGATTGCTGCCTGTGCTGGTCAGTAATGGCTACACGGTAGTATGCTGTGTGCGCGACAAGAACCGTTTCTCGCCCCCTGAGCCTTTGCTGAAAAACATTGAAGTGGTGGAAGTGGATTTCCTGGATGAGAAAACCCTGGAAAATATCCCCGCCGACATTGACGGAGCCTACTACCTGATGCACTCCATGTCTACATCCACAGAATATGAGGAGATGGAAATGAAAACTGCCCGTAATTTCAGGGAGACCCTTGACAAAGGCAAGGCAAAACACGTGGTGTACCTGAGTGGGATTATCAATGAAGAAGCCCTTTCCAAACATCTTGCTTCACGCAAAGCAGTGGAGGAGGAGCTGGGCAAAGGGAAATACCATTTTACCACCCTGCGTGCCGGCATCATTATCGGCTCAGGCAGTGCATCCTTCGAAATCATCCGCGACCTGGTAGAAAAGCTCCCCGTAATGATAGCCCCCCGCTGGCTCAACACACGTTGCCAGCCCATTGCCATCAAAGATGTGATAACCTTTCTAAATAAAACCCTTTTCGAAGAAAAAACCTACGACCGCAATTTTGACATTGGGGGTCCTGACATTCTCACATACAAGGAGATGCTGTTGGAGTTTGCCCGCGTGAGGGGACTGAAGCGCCGCATTGGAATCGTTCCGGTTATGACGCCGAAGCTTTCGTCTTACTGGCTGTATTTTATTACCTCTACTTCATACCGCCTGGCCACATCGCTGGTCAACAGCATGAAAGTAGAAGTAGTGGCCCGCAATGATGAAATCAATCATATCCTGGATGTTACACCTATGGACTACGAAACATCGCTGCGCAGGACTTTTTCGGCCATCGAAACCAACGAGGTTGTCTCAAGCTGGAAGGATTCACTGATCAGCGGACGCATCAACCAGAGCCTTTCGGCTTTTATCAATGTGCCCACCAACGGATGTTTTGTGGATAGCCGCAGCCGCAAGATAACGGACAAACAGCGTACCATCAATAACATCTGGCGTATCGGTGGTGAAACAGGCTGGTATTATGCCAGCTGGTTGTGGAAAATACGCGGTATACTGGATAAGTTTTCGGGCGGCGTAGGACTGAGACGTGGACGCACTCACCCTGATCGCATCGATCCGGGCGATTCGGTAGATTTCTGGCGGGTGCTCTATGCCAGCCGGAAAGAGGGGCGCCTGTTGCTCTTTGCCGAAATGAAACTCCCCGGTGAAGCGTGGCTGGAGTTCAAGGTTGTTGATGATAAGCTTTTTCAAACCGCCACTTTCCGTCCCAAAGGATTGTGGGGAAGAATGTACTGGTACTCAGTGGTGCCGCTTCACCATGTCATTTTCAGGGGGCTGATTGATCAGCTGGTGAAGTAAAATGGGTTTTGGGCGAAGTATAGCCGAGAAATCAAATGTCGAGGGTCTTGATGATTTGTTTCAACGTATTGGCCGAATGTGTAAATTGCTGCTGCTCTAACTCCGAAAGCTCAAGATCGAGATAATGCACCACCCCGCTCCGGTTTACAAGTGATGGGATGCTTATGCATACATCGCTTATCATGTAGTAATCGTTGATCAGGGTAGATACCGGCAAAATAGAATTCTCGCTTCGCAAAATCGAACGTGTAATTTTTACCAATGCCAATGCAATGGAATAACTGGTAGCCCCTTTGGCGGCAATGATTTCTCCGGCAGATTCCTTTACTTTGAGAAAGATATCAGAAAATACATTTTTGTAGTTGGAGAGTCCGGCATACATGGTGCTGAATTTTTCTATGGGCATGCCGGCAATGGTGGCATTGCTCCACACCGGCAGCTCAGTATCGCCGTGTTCTCCAATGATATACGCATGAATATTGGTGGAATTCACCTTGCAGTGATCGCTGAGCATATAGCGCAAGCGTGCCGTGTCGAGCACTGTGCCCGATCCAATAACACGGCCCGAAGGCAGACCTGAAATCTTCAATGTACACCAGGTAAGGATATCCACGGGGTTGGTTACCACCAGAAGGATAGCCTGTGTAGTATATTTCAGAATTTCGGGAATGATCCTTTTGAATATTTCCAGGTTGTCCTGCGCCAGTTCGGTCCTGTTTTGACCGGGTTTGCGGTTGGCGCCGGCTGTAATGACCACAATATCGGCATCTGCGCAGCCTTCAAAACCGGCAGGTTGAATCTGGGTAGGATGGGCAAAGCTGAGTCCATGGTTGAGATCCATGCACTCGCCTTTGGCCAGTGCTGTGTTTTTGTCTATGAGCACAATTTCGCGGGCCAGTCCGCTTATCATGAGCGAAAAGGCATACGTACTGCCCACATGACCGGCTCCTATAATGGCTATTTTTGGGTGTAAGGATTGCAAGCGTCTGGTGTTTTTGATTTATAATACTTTACCAATGCTTTTTTTCTCCTGGCGTTTGGCATCTTTCGCTGCCCTTTTCTCTTTCAGGTTTTTTGCGGGAGCTTTTTTCGCCGTCTTTTCGTTTTTGGCGTCTTTGGATTTTGACATTTTCTGTATATTTAGTTTGTAAGTGCAAAGATACTAATAATAGCAGTATGCCGTACTTCTCCCGTTGAATTAGTGCTTGCAGGAAAACGCCGGGCAATGCGTTGCTCTCGTTGGGAATCATTCGGGTATATTTGCTACATTCGCATCAAAAATATAGTTGGTAACCGGTAACAAACATTCACTGCCATGATAAAGAAAACAATCACACTCACCTTCCTGCTGTTTATAAGCCTTGTGTTGAAAGGGCAAAACGATATCATGCTTCAGACCTTCTACTGGGATGTTCCCGTGGACAGTGAAAATAAAAAAGGGCTGTGGTGGAACAACCTTACTCAAAAGGCAGCCGACTTCAGGACATTGGGGATAACAGGGCTGTGGATCCCTGCTCCCTCCAAGGGCAACTGGGGCATCTATGATATGGGCTATGGCGTGTACGATCATTACGACCTGGGAAATTACTACCAGAAAGGTTCTGTGGAAACCCGTTTCGGGAGCAGGACCGAACTGGAGAAAATGGTTCACACCATGCAGGATACCACGGACGGGAAGTCGTACATTGATGTATATGCAGACATCATCCTCAATCATATGTATGCCTCCGATGAAAACGCCGAACCCAACCCGGTGGTGAAACAATACGTTTTTGATGAAGCCTTCAGGCATGGCAAACAACGTGTACCCTATCCCACCAACGAAATAAAATGGGTAATCCCCAACGCTAAGCCCGGCGAATACCTGGTAAAAGTAAAAGGGTACCATCTGGATTTTGAGGCTTCCTCACGAAAACGGGGTTATGAAATCCAGATCGATTATGAAGGGACCGGTTTCCATGAAGCATTCGTGTGGGCCGACCCGCAAACCAGCATTACACCGGTGAACTTCCCCTCTTCGGGCAGCACTGCCAGGAGTTTTATCCTGCATGAACAGGATTTTGACACCTACCGGGTGACAGTTCCGGCCCATACCGACATCATCATCCGCTTGTCGGCCTGGCAGATAGTGGAGGATAACTGGAGCTGGGCCGAGCAGACCAACGGTTACTACCCCTTTGAAATTCTTTACCAGGGACAAGAAATCACTTCACGGAAGCTGGAAGCTCACACCAACACCCATTATTTCTATCCGGAGCGCACCAGCGACAATGAGCCCCATTATGAATGGAATTACACCCATTTTCAACCCGCCGACGATGATGGCTGGCTGGAAGGTTGGGGCGAGGACGGAGAGCTTATTCCCCGCACCAAAGCCTTTGGCAACGATCTCAATACCTTCGACCCGCTGGTACAGCAACGCCTCAAAGACTGGGGCCGCTGGCTGGTGGAGGAAATCAACTTTGACGGCTTCCGCCTGGATTTTGTATGGGGATACCAGCCGTCGTTTGCTGCCGCATGGATCAACAACCTGCCCCTGAAAAATCAACAACAACGGTTTATCGTCAGCGAATACTGGGGCCCCGCGCACCGTATCCATCACTGGGCAACCACTGTTGAGACTGAAGGGGCGCTATCATCGGTATTCGACTTTCCCCTCAAATTTACCCTTACAGAAATGTGCAACGGTGATGAAAGCTTCGATATGCGCCGGCTCAACCATGCCGGCCTTATCCGTAATACCGAAGGATTCCATATTCCTGCCTCTTCGGTGGTTACCTTCGCGGAAAACCATGATACCGGCAAGGAGCATGATAAATGGATAACCAAAGACTGGCACCTGGCTCATGCCTACATCCTCACCCATGAAGGGCGGCCCTGTTTGTTTTATCCTCACCTTTACGGGGTTACCCTGGAGGATATGGCTGACCTCAGCATCACGCAGGAAATTCCCGCGCAGGTAGCCAAAGAGATCCGCCAACTGGCCTTCATCCGCAATACCTACCTGGGAGGCAAGCTGGAGGTGCTTAGCCAGACAGGCAACCCCGAACCCGCCGAAAACCTTACCGACCTCTATGTAGCCCGCCGCCAGGGTAACGAAACCAAAGACGGGGCCATCATCGTGCTCAACAACAGCCAGCAGGTTAAAGAGTTGTGGGTAGATGCCACCCCCACCGGATTTACCCCCTGGGACGGAGCAGAACTGGTCAACGCCTTGTATCCCGATCACACCACCACTGTAAACCCCGACGGCAGAGTGCGGGTGGTAGCCCCCGCGAGGGGATACGCCATCTACGTGCTGAAAAGTGATTTTGTGGAGGTTGAATAAGTTTTGCCGGGCTGCTTCTTTTCTCATCCTGGCCCATCTCCATGAGCTACATTGCAAAAACGAAAAGAATTCAGCTTTGTCGTATAAAAAACTGTGTTGAAAAATGTTTATATTTGGTGCAGCTTTAAAAGAGGGATGTGTACTGTTTTGATGTGTGGTGGGGTTTTAGAGGGGCAGATGTTGGGAGAAGCCTGGGATGGCAGATATTAGAAGTGAGTACCATACACTATAAAAAAGGATTAAAGGAAATGGGGGTGGGAATGTTGGCAACAAAATATAAAGGAGAAATTTATGAAACGACTATTTATTTATGCAAGTTTATTGCTGTTCATAACAAATGTTTTCGGACAGGTAAAAAGCATTTCGAAGGAAGAAATGATTCAGGATATTGATATCCTTTTTTCTACTATTAAAAAAGTGCACCCTGATATGTATGCGGTTTACCCAAAATACAAACTGCACAAAGATATTGAAAGAGTAAAAGGTGAACTTAAAGACGAAGCAGATATTTTTTACTTTTTTGAAAAGGTTAATCCCTTGGTTGTTAAACTTGGTGATGGGCATACAGGTGGATTCTTTCCTCGTGCACATTTAGGATTGGATCCAGATATCAGGTTATTTCCTTTTACTGTAAAAGTAACATACCCTGAAAAAGCAATCGTTGTTCAAAATGATTTTACCCAATCACAAACTGCAATATCAAGGGGTGGGCAAATAACAAAAATCAACAACCGTCCGGCAAAATACATAGTGCAAGAGATGATGAACCTTGTGAGTGGCGAAAAAGATTTTTTTAAAACTGAAAGATTAGAAGTTTTGTTTACGCCATTACTCTATGCCTTGTACAGAGACAGTGTTTTCGATATTGAATATGAATTCGACAGGAAAATGCAATCGGTACAGGTAAAAGGAATTCCACATGAAGAAAGGTACAAAAGGCGTTCTGCAGAGAAGGAGGAATCTCCTGAGCTGTATTCCCTGAGTATTTTACAGGATGAAAATATCGGCATTCTCGACATAAAATTGTTTGTTAGTGATCTGGATGATTTTAAATTGTTTCTGGATTCTGCCTTTCAGGTTTTACAGGATAAAAATATTGGTAATCTGATTATTGATATTCGCGAAAACGGTGGCGGAAATTCAAGGTTGGGCGATGAAGTGTTTCAATACATTTCACCTGTTCCATTTGCACAATTCGGCAAGACTATTATGAAATATTCAGATATCCAGAAAGAATATTACAGAACCAACTACAATCGGGAAGTTACAAATCCTAATGGAATTGAAATTCTAAATGAAAATCCTGAGTTGACTAAGCTTCGTGAAAATGACCTTAGATACAACGGCGATGTGTATTTACTGATTAGTCATTATACCTTTTCTTCGGCAGCAAGTTTTTCATGGGCTTTTCAATATCTTAATATGGGAACCGTAATTGGCCAGGAATCGGGTGGAATAGCTGTTTGTTTTGGAGATAATATCACTCAAGATCTTCCCAATACAGGGCTTTCTTATAGTATTTCACACAAGAAGTTCTATCAGTATGGTGCAACTGATGAAAACAATCACGGAACATTACCGGATTACGAAGTGCCAAAAGAGAAGGCTTTGGATTTTGCCATTGATTTGATAACAAAACCGCAATAAATATTCTTCTGCCAAAAGCTTTTACGTGGCAATACCGGCTGTCCTGCCAAATCAAAGGTCAGTGCATCTGAGGAGTTTTGCACCAATTGACAGGAAAGTGCATCGCAATCCGCCACTAACTATATGCGTGACCGTTACTAGGCATATTCAAAAGAATAAAAACGCTAAAAAAAATTAATAAAATGACAGGAACTGTATTAATAGCACTTGGTCTTCTTACTTTTACTCATGGTTTTTCTAATTTTCTGTACTAAATTAATAACTTAATTTTTTTCCGGCGAATTAGGGGGTTAGAACACATTTTTCAAATGGATATACGGCCATGTTATGCCACCCAAACCGGCCCTATTGTGCCAGTAATACCGGAAGTGTTGCCTGCAATAGCAAGTAACCGTACAACTGCAAAAAAACGAAATCAATATTTTGAATTTGTAAACCAATTAGTTAACTTTGTGCAATGACCAGAGAGGTGATTGCATACAAGGATAACTTAATCAATTTTTACAAAGGTCAGGATTCAAAGATTCAAGAAAAAATTGAATATGTTCTTGATTTGGTAAGATTTGAGAGACAGGTTCCAAAAAAGTTTTACAAACTGCTGGAAAACACTGACGGAATTTGGGAAATACGGGTAATAACCACGTTTAAGAGTATCCGAATTCTATGTTTTCAGGATGAGGGGGAATCTTGCGGTACTTACCAATTGCTTTCTGAAAAAGACACAAAAAACACCTGAAAAAGAGATTAAAAAGGCAGAAAAACTCAGAAAAGAATACTTGAAAGAA
>SLPR01000388.1 GCA_007131895.1 Bacteroidales bacterium
AAATATTTTGAACAGGACCAGCTCAATAAAAGCTTCAAGGTAAAAAAGTTTTTACGCGACAAAGTTACTTTCAAGCAACACAATCTTGTTGAAGGGAGCATTTTCTACAAATTTGACCTTATTTTTTGCCGCAACGTAATTATCTATTTCAACACCGAGTTGCAGAATAAGGTAATTTCTTTATTTCATTAGAGCCTTTTCAACGATGGTATGTTGCTGGTAGGCGCCCACGAAAACATCACTTATCTGCCCATGGGGAGCAAGTTTGACCCAAAAATCATGAAAGGTTTGTACTTCAAAAAATAATCTACTTCCGCAATTTGCGGTAATAAAAAAAGGGCTTGTCCAATTTAAGACAAGCCCTTTTTCTGTATTGAATAAGTTGTTAAGTAGTGTCAGCAAGAAAACTCATCATTTTTACCTTTGCTTGATAAGAAAGCGTCAAGTGCAAGGGTTATTTTTGGTCATGAGCTCAAAACTTACAGTTTTTCGGTTGTGATGACTGAAAAACAGGAGTCCCGATTTGTGCTTTTTGTTGGTTTTTATTCTAAAAACCTTATAAAAGCTACATCGGGATGACTGTTTTGAAGGCAAGCATAACAGTCTACCCCGCCTCTTCGCGGGGCAGCAATTGGCGTTTTCTTGCAAGCATTAAGTAAGAAAACTCAGCAATATCCCTGCTGCGATAGCGCTTCCAATAACACCGGAGACATTGGCCGCCATGGCATGCATCAACAGGTGATTGGTTTTGTCGTATTCAAGTCCCACGTGTTGGGATACCCTGGCACTGTCGGGTACGGCGGAAACACCTGAATTACCGATAAGCGGGTTGATTTTATTTTCCTCACTGGAAAAGACGTTCATCAGTTTGGCAAACAACACACCACTGAATGTGGCGATTACAAAAGAAGCTGCCCCCAGACCAAAAATCATCATTGATTGTGGGGTGATAAATACGTCGCCCTGTGTAGAGGCTCCTACCGTAAGACCCAGAAAAATAGTAACAATATCAATGAGTGAAGAGCGGGATGTTTCGGCCAAACGATTGGTTACGCCACTTTCTTTGAGCAGGTTTCCGAAGAACAACATTCCCAGCAAAGGAAGAGCCGTAGGCATGATAAAAGTAGTAAGCAGCATTCCCAGGATGGGGAAAAGAATTTTTTCCTGTTTGGAAACCGCTCTTGGTGGTTTCATACGGATTAATCTTTCCTTGGGTGTGGTAAGCAAGCGCATAACCGGTGGCTGAATTACCGGCACCAGAGCCATGTAAGAATAAGCTGCAATGGCAATGGGGCCAACAAACTCAGGAGCCAGCTTCGAAGAGAGGAAGATGGCCGTAGGACCATCGGCGCCACCAATAATAGCAATGGCACCGGCTTCCTGAGGTTCAAAACCCAGCAATAAAGCCGAAGAATATGCAGCGAAAATCCCGAATTGGGCTGCTGCTCCAAGCAATACAAGCTTGGGTTTGGAAAGCAGTGACGAAAAATCTGTCATAGCACCAATGCCCAAAAAGATAAGAGGGGGATAAAATCCGCGCGCAACACCCTGATAAAGCATATTTAAAACACTTCCCTCTTCATAAATGCCGATTTGCAGGCCTGCTTCCAGATCAAAGGGAATATTTCCCAAAATAATCCCAAAGCCGATAGGTATGAGCAATAAGGGCTCATAATGCTTAACAATAGCAAGAGAAATAAAGAAAAGACCGACACATATCATTACCAGGTGACGCCAGTTAACATTGGCAAATGCGGTATAACCAAAAAACTCTTGCAGCTGCTGTATAATAAAATCAAAAACACTCAGCTCCATAATTACCCTCCTATTTCAATCATAACATCGCCTTCCATTACGGATTGCCCCTCTTTAACTTTGATATCCAGCACTTTTCCTACCCTGTCGGAATCAATATTGTTTTCCATTTTCATGGCTTCCAGGGTAATCAACTTTTGCCCCATGGTAATGGAATCTCCTATCCTGCAATGAATGCTCAATATTGTGCCCGGCAAGGGTGCTTTGATGGTTGCACTGACTCCGCCTTTGCTCCCTGTACCCTCAGAAGGGGTAGTATCAGTGGCAGGAACAGCTCTTGCCCTTACCAGCTTGGGAGTTTTTACCGGCTGAAGCGTCTTATCAACCTCTACATTGTAAGTCGACCCATTTACTTCCAGCTCAATGATGTTGTCTTCAACATTGTGAATCTGGACATCATACTGGTTGCCATGTATGGTGAATTTATATTTTTTCATAAACTATGCTTTATTTTTTTAATGGCTCTTCGCCATTTATCCTGTTTAATATAATGTAAAGTGTAAATCTGTCAACAGAGTGAGAGACAAAACTTGCAATACCCTGCCTATGCGGGCATTACAGAATCAGTGTTGTAAATTTCGCAACCCGTAGATTTTGGAACTCCAGGGAGAATAAGTGCGTGAAACCTTTGAAATGGTTAATACGGTGTTTTCATAATCATGCATCTCAGAACGATACAAGTAAATTGCTGCGGCAATGGCAGCATTTACTTCACCGCTTAAATCCTCTGCTTTTGGGGTTGCATCTGTAGCAGCATCGGGAGATTCCGTTACTTTTCTTTTGGAAAACAACCCATTGAGCCATAGTTTAAATTCAGCAGTATACAGCCTGGGGGTATTTGTAAACACGACAAAAAGCAAAAGCAAAACAACAAATACGATACTCATCCCAATCAGGGCCATTAACCCTCCATATGGATCATGCATTGAAAACACATCCAGTTGATCAGCAGTACCTGCAGTGCTACCTTCTGCCGCGTTAATAATACTGTTTAATTCATTTAACTCCATATCAGAAAGATTTTACAAGGGAATATTTGAATGTTTCTTGGGAGGATTTACATCCTTTTTGGTTGCCAGCGATTGCAGTGCCCTGATAATGCGGAAGCGGGTATTGCGAGGCTCGATAACATCATCTATATAACCATATTTGGCGGCATTGTAGGGTGTGGCAAATTTATCAAGATACTCCTTCTCTTTTTTAATGATGAAATTGTTTCTATCTTCCTCGTTATCAAAGGCTTTTATTTCCTTACTGCTTAGAATCTCTATGGCTCCTTTGGGTCCCATAACGGCTATTTCAGCCATAGGCCATGCATAATTAATATCACCACGCAAATGTTTGGAACTCATCACACAATAGGCCCCTCCGTATGCTTTCCGCAATACTACCGTAACCTTGGGCACTGTTGCTTCTCCATATGCATATAACAATTTTGCCCCATGTAAAATAATACCCCCAAATTCCTGGGCGGTGCCAGGCAAGAATCCGGGCACATCAACCAGGGTTACCAGGGGTATATTAAAAGCATCGCAAAATCTCACAAACCTTGCGGCCTTGCGCGAAGCATTGATATCGAGCACTCCTGCCAGGTATCTGGGCTGGTTGGCCACAATACCAACTGGCATGCCATTGAAGCGGGCAAAACCGGTAATGATATTGGGAGCATAATTTCTTTGTACTTCCAAAAACTCATTGTAGTCTACAATGGAGTAGATAATATCTTTTACATCATAAGGTTTGTTGGGGTTCTCAGGGATAATTCCATTAAGAGCCTCTTCGAGTCTGTCGATAGGATCATCACATGAGGCCAGCGGTGGATCTTCCAGGTTGTTTTGGGGCAAATAACTCAGGAGCTTTCGGATAAGCATAATCCCTTCTTCTTCTGTGTCTGCAACAAAGTGAGCAACGCCGGACTTGGTAGCATGCGTCATGGCACCACCCAGCTCCTGTTCGGTTACCACTTCTCCTGTTACAGTTTTCACAACTTTAGGACCGGTAAGAAACATGTAACTGTTTTCTTTGGTCATCATTATAAAATCGGTCAGCGCCGGCGAATACACCGCACCTCCTGCACAAGGGCCAAAAATGCCGGTGATTTGCGGAATAACCCCGGAAGCATTGATATTCCGCTGAAATATTTCGGCATAACCTGCCAGGCTGTTAACTCCTTCCTGGATTCTTGCTCCACCACTATCATTAAGACCAATAACCGGAGCTCCCACTTTCATGGCTTTGTCCATCACTTTGCAAATTTTTTCGGCATAAGCCAAAGACAAAGAGCCGCCAAAAACAGTGAAATCCTGTGCATAAATATACACCAGACGCCCGTCAATGGTACCAAACCCTGTTACAACACCATCAGAATAGTACTTCTGATCTTCAAGCCCAAATTCGGTGCAACGGTGAGTAACAAACATATCAAATTCTTCAAAGCTTCCTTCATCAAGCAACAAATCAATACGTTCGCGGGCGGTTAACTTCCCTTTGCTATGTTGGGCTTCAATTCTTTTGAGCCCACCACCCATTTTGGCTTGCTCACGCTTTTCAAGCAATTCTTTAATTTTTTTTTCGAAAGACATCTGGTATATCGCTTTAAGGGATTACTACTTATTTTTATTTTCGCAAAGCTCGGTAAGCACCCCTTTGGTTGATTTGGGGTGAAGGAAGGCAATATCCAGCCCCTCTGCGCCTTTACGCGGCGCCTGGTCCACCAGTTGTACTCCTTTGGCTTTGAGTTCTTCCAGGGCATTTTCGATCCCATCAACAGCAAAAGCCAGATGATGAACCCCTTCTCCCTTTTTTTCAAGAAATTTTCCAATGGGACCTTCCGGATCAGTAGATTCCAGTAATTCAATTTTGGTTTCTCCAAGCATGAAAAATGCTGTTTTCACTTTCTGATCTTTGACCTCCTCTATTGCATAGCATTTTAACCCAAGAACTTCTTCATAGTAACTAATAGATTCTTCGAGATTCTTTACGGCAATTCCGATGTGTTCGATGTGGGTAAGCTTCATATAAATACAGTTAAATTTTACAAGTTGACAGCTATTAATGGCACCAAAGTTAGGGATTTAAATCTATCAAAAAATAGGTATAACACATTTTGTTTGCACATTAGCCCAACGTTGTTATTTGAATAACAAGGCAGTGAATTACCTTGCTAAATCCATTGAAATATCCCACAAAATCTCGATCTCCCAATTCAGCCTAGACTGAACCTTTTCGGGATATATCTTAACTCTCTCGGGTTGTCGCCCGCGCATATAATGTCCTGTATCCCATTTTCCGTTTTTATTTTCATCGAAAACCAGGCGGATACCAAAAGTGGAGGCACCAAGATGTCTGAAATGATAAATCCCACTTTGGGTAATAATCTTTTCATCAACAATATTTTCCATCTTCTGGTCAAGCAGCTGAAGAATATACTGTCTGTCGTCAGTTTCAGGCAAGGTAAGGTTGACGATAATGGCCCCGTAATTCTCCTCATTGTTGAGCCTGAACCTAAAAGAGAGGGTGTCGTTTTGTACCCCAAACATATCCGTAATACTGCCAGGCAAAATCAGCAATTTATAGGCACTGTCGGGTTCAAGCAGAGAACTCATCTGCAAAGTCCGCTGAACATCATCTGTAAACTGAAAATCAACTTCTGTGGGGATAGAATCGTTGAGGTACAATTGAAAAAGGTCAATATCAAACCGGTCGAGGGGAGTCTGACTTTTCAGCTCAAACTTTTTATGGTAGGGATGAACTCCCCGCCCGGCTAATGAGGGAGCCGTAATAGTAAGTACAGGCTCGGTTTCGACGGCCTCCCGCACAGCACCACGTCCACGGCCCGGGCGCGCCAGCATCGAAACAGTTACCGAATCTATTACATGTCCCCTGTCACTTACTTCAAGCCTCAGTGTATCTCTTACCAAACCCGGCATCCACAAGGTAAGTGTATCTTTGTTTTTACTGTATTCGGGGATATACCAATCCCGATCAAACGGGTTTTCGTACTCTTTCACCACCACAGAATCGGAGGGAATACGGAAAGCAAGGTTGACTTTTCCCCGTCCGGCCAGTGACGCAGAGACCAGGCGCTTTACCGTATCTTTTTCCTGAAAAAGGAATAATTCATAGGACGGAAAAACAGTTGCTGTTCCGGGAGAAAATGTATCAATGGAAATACTGTCATCAGCAACAAAACCATTATTGCGAATCTGTCCGGCAGCTTCTGAATCATCAACCTGTTCCTCAGTGGTTTCTTCTTCACCTGAAACCTCTTCATCTTCAATCCCCTGAAAATGGTCAGTTTCGCCCATATACACCGGAGATATCAAACTATCCAGAAACGCTATCTTTTCGTCAGGGTTGTCGTAGAGAAAGTTTGAGTTCATGTCCTTCAGCGCAAAAATCATGTATTCCCCATCGCGCATATTGGTAATTAAGAAATCACCTTCCTTGTTGGTTTTAGAGAGATAAACCGGCCTTTCCAGCATGGGTACAGAATCATAAATATTGTTGTACATCATTACAAAGACTCCCTCTTCAGGTTTAAGGGTTAAAGCATTCACCACTGTTCCTTGCACCGAAAGTGAATCTACATAGGAACCCGTAGATACGACAAACTGGAAATTCGGAATAGCATTACCCTCAGTGATATCCACAATGGATTCCCCAAAGAAAAAGTTGTAGGTAGTATTTTCAAGCAATGTATCACTGACCGACATGATGATGGATCGTCCCCGGACCCTTACCTCGGGGTCTTTGTTCAGGGGCGGGGAAACGAGCATATTTTGCCTTAAATTTCGGAGTTCAACAAACTCGTCAAAGAAAATCCTGACATCTTCACCTCTGTAATAAGTAGAGTAATTGGGAGGATTACTACGTAAAACTACCGGAGGATCTTCATCTATAGGGCCACCAATGGGTGCAACTACGTTGGCACAGGAGAAACAAAATACAGGCAGGGCAATAAAAATCCACCTGAGTATTCTTTTGGTTATTAGGGTCATAAGACAGTATTATTGTAAAAACATTCTATATTCAGTTAAGCGGTGTGGCATTAAAAGACCCACCCCGACAAGACAACGCTCCGGCAGTTATTCCAGATAGTACGCGATGTGCTGAGCAAAAAAGCCCTGATAATTCAGTCATTCAAAACTTCAGGCAAAAATAGGATTATTTGAGCATTCACAATTTCTTGCTTACAATAAAAAAAATAGTCCTTTTCTATTATTTTTATTTGGTAATAAAAAAAATATTCGTACTTTTGATTAGCAAATAAAAATCAGTTCTTTAAATATCTATTGGCTGTTTCGGTATCCCCTGAAGATTTCCCCAATTTCCCTTTTGTCTTCAATTCCATTTCCCCTCGCCGAAGCAGCCTTTTTTTATGCCCTTTCCATTCCTACAGTTTCCCGGCATCGAGCTTTTCAAAAACAAACCCTTCCTTCATAAAATACTCTATCAATATTGGTAATGCAGACAAGCAGCGCTCCCTGGCCTTCATACTATCATGAAAAACCCACACCGAACCCGACCTTGTATTTCCTGCAAAATGGGATACTATTGCATCAGCAGTAATTCGTTTGTCAAAGTCAAAACTCATTAATGACCACATTATTATTTTGTATTGTTTATTTAACTCGTTTAGTCCGTATAAAGGCAGATTACCGTAAGGAGGACGCATTAAAGAGGATCGAAACACTTCATCACACTTTTTTACATCCTTCATAAACCCTGAAATGCTGGTTCGCCATGCATTGCAATGACTATACGTATGATTCCCTAAGGCATGTCCCTGAAGTAAAATGTTCTCAAGGATGACAGGATGTTTTTCTGCGTTTTTCCCCAGGCAAAAAAACGTGGCCCGGGCACCAAAATCTTTCAATATACTCAGCACCTCCGGGGTTACTCTTTCATCAGGACCATCATCCAGTGTAAGATATATTTTCCGCGGAGCGTTTTCTACATTCCAGTAAACATAGCCGGGTGTTATCCATTTAAGAATAGCTGGTGGAGAGAAAAAATACATGGTGGGAATGACAGATTTTAGTTTTTATTTCCGATGGAGGCAAGCTCAAGCACAAATTTAACGCCCCGGTCTGTATTTTCACAATATATTTTCCCTCCCATGTTTTTTTCGACAATAATTCTGGAAACATACAGACCAAGCCCCAGCCCTTGCCCTTCGGGTTTGGTAGTAAAATACGGGTCGAAAAGGCGTGGAAAATCCTCCTCTTTGACAGCACTCCCGGTGTTGGCAATCTCAATAAGACAAAGGCTGCTGTTGGTTAATTTTGTCCTGACACAAATTTCTCTTTTGTCCGGGCACGAAATGCTTTGGGAATCCAGGGCATTTTTCAAAATGTTAATGATTACCTGCTCCAGTTGGGTGGAATAACCCAAAATATTAATTTCCTGCAGAATATCCTTATGTAATTCTACCCCTCCGTTAGCAAAATAAGGAGCCATAAAAGTAAAAGTTCTGTTGATAATATCTGCAACCCTAAACTCAGTCTTTTCGTTTTGCGGCTTAAAGAAGTCCCGAAAATCATCAATGGTTCCTGACATTTCCTGTATTACCCTTGTCATCTCCTCAACTGTATTATCCAGATAGTTTCTATCCAGTTCTTCATAATCAAAAGCATCAGAAAGATCATACAGGGCAAGTGAGAGCAGATTAAGGGGCTGTCGCCACTGATGAGCAATATTGGCAATCATTTCTCCCATTGAAGCCTGGCGGGCCTGCAGTGCCATAATATGGTCAAGCTCCCTGTTTTTATCAACCTCGGCTGCAATTCGCTTTTCCAGTGAAAGATTGAGCATTTCAAGGTCCTTTTTCTTTTCGAGCAACTGCGCATTGAGCTCCCTGAGCTTATTTTCCAGTTCCTTTTGCCCGGTAATATCCCTGGCAATTCCTTCTATTGCCAGCAGTTTGCCTTTCTTATCAAAGAAGGGCACATTGCTTTGTTCACACCAGATTTGCTCTCCATTTTTACATATCATACGCATTACAAGAGGCCGGTAAAATCCTGCAGGATTCTGATAATAACCCCTCACTGTGTCAAAGTCATCGGGATGAATAATTTTTTCTTCCAGTTGATTGTCTGTATAATAATCTTCCGGAGAGTAGCCGTTGAGGTTTACGGAAGAAGGACTCACATACTCATAGCTTTTATGGGGGTGAAATTCCAGCCGGAAAACGTGGCACGCTGCATCATGCCCGCTGTCGTCACGCCGGTTCCCCCGCCCGACGAGGTGCCCTGCGTGCTGGCTTGCGTATCCCAG